>JAPPLF010000081.1 GCA_028874215.1 Acidobacteriota bacterium | reverse complement strand
CGATTTGCTCGGCGTGGATCCGACCCGATTTGTTGCCAGTAAATGGCCAGGTTGATTTCTTCTATCTTCCTGTTCTATCTTCCTGATAGAGAAACAGTTAGACCGACTACCCGAAGTGAAGTTCCGGTTAGTGGGAGTGACCATCGTGCCCTCGTCCAAGCGGGGCGGTTGCCCGTCAGCGTACAGGTGGAGGTAGTCCAAATGGGCTGCTCTCCGGTGCGCCTCCTCCATCGGGTAGGTGTCGAAGGCCTTCTGCTCCAGTGTTTTGATATCCCTCCAGTCTCCCGGAGGGCAGGAGACGTCAGCTACGTCGTCGTAACGCTGCGCGTGCCAGCGCGCATTTCCGTGAGCGGGGGCGAAGGACTCCACGACCATGAGAGAAAACCCCAAGACTTGCTCCGGGTCATCTATCTTGACCAGCCAGCGGTCAAACTCGGAGACGTCACGGGGGTTGGTCTCCGCCTCGTTGACTCCTCCCGCTGAAAACCCCCGGAACACGTTGTCCCAGGCATAGACGTCGGTGAGCGTTCGTGTGCACTCCTCAGCCTTGAGAACCTCGTGGGCGTCCTCGATAGGCGCTCCGTAAGGATCGACCTGGACGCACTCGATTTCGTCCCTGAGCCGTCCGTATTTCAGTGGAGATTCGATCCCCCATTCGATGACGAGCGGATCCGGCAGGGGGATGAACATGGCAGCGTAGAACTTGCCCGGATGGTATTCAGACACCCGCCATTCTGCAATCCCTCCGCATTGGGCAGCGTCGCCTGAATTCAACTGAATAATCATTCCGTCCTCTAAGGGGTCCGGGACGTCCACCTGAACGCGGCAGCCGGGGCTGCTGTTGGGGATGAACCCCTGCTGGGTGTCGAACCCGAATTTGTCCTCGGCGTAACTGACAGCGCAAAGGGACAGCACAACAACAGCCCCGGGGAGCGAACTGCAAGCGTTCCTCATGGGGTCCTCCTCCTGCCCGTTTCGGGCGAGTTCTCCGGACGGTGAATAAGGGAGAGGAGGAGGCCCCGTAGCTCAGACGGAAGAGCGCCCGTGTGGCTAACAGGGAGGTCGCCGGTTCGAGTCCGGTCGGGGCTTCTCTCCTCTTCGTCGGACTTATTCACGAATCCTTGGGAGAAGATTGCTTCCAGCTGGGCAGCCCGTAAGCGGCTTCGCGCTTGACGAGACGAGAAGTGGACTTCTTCAGCTCGTCGGACAGCACAGTTCCGATCGACCCTTCAGGGTTTTTTGCGTTCCTTGCACAGCCGGCTTCGAGCAGTCGGGCGATCAGTTCCCGTCTTTCAAGAAACCGTCCTGCTATCCCTAGAATCCAGACAGCGTGCTCGATGATCGTATTTGGCGGCACGTACCCTCCCTGTGGACAGGACGCCCAACAGGTGCAGGAGGGTCCACTCTGGAATAGAATGAGTGTTAGGGCCTCCGTCCTCCTGCACCATGGACGTTGGCTTTAGAGGTTTCTGGTGTTCGCAGCACCAGAAACCTCGCCTAATCTGAGGAATTGTACGGGTTAGCTACTCCAGAAACAAGCCCGCAAACGGGGCCAAAAATTTGATTTGATCTGAGCTACGGAATTCTGCCAACTCAGTCCGTCCGGCGCTATGGTATCTTGCCAATTTGAACTGATCGAGGAGGGGCGGTGAAATGTCTATCTTTAAGCGCCCTCACTGGGTATGGACTCTTTGCAAATTGGCTTTTTGTACCTGGGCAGTTTATAGGCAGGCAGCCAATGTAGTCAGAGTCAATGACAGGCTCTTGGAAATCGTAAAGCTGTCCTCCCCGGTGACGAATCAAGAATTCCAGTTGTACCTCTGGTTGGTCTACCACGTCGTAATGTTTTTGGTGTGCATTACCGTTGCGCCGTTCTGGTTCACACCGGAAATAGTTTCAATTCTGCACTCGGATCGAATTTCAAGACTGCGGGAGGTGGGCCGATGGAGGTATTTCGCCAGCAAGATTTGGCCGGCTCCTCTGGTATGTCCTCTCCTTTTTTCCGGGATGCTGTATTCAGGCTACACGTTGTTGACTTCGATCATTGCGGTGGTCGTTGCCTACTTGCTTTTCCTCGCAATCACGGTGATTTATTCCCGGAAGTATCCGGAATGACGCACACTCGCTACTTGGACTTGCCCGTGGTGGGAGTGTGTTTGTCTGCGACTGGCTTGCGCTTGCGCGGCGAGGGAGGAGTCTGCAACAGCCGTCGGGCTAGATCCTCCGGGGTCATGCCTGGGGGTGGGGGTGGAATGATGACTGGTCGGGGCATTGATCCTACCCTGAGATGATGGTAAACTTGTCAGGAGGAGCGAAGCGAAACCAGGCCCCGGTGAAAAGGAACCTGGACTGAAAAGCCGAAAGCGTCTCCTCCACGATCCGTTCGCTCCTCCCTAGCTCTATCGAGCATAGCATCATATTCACATCCTCGCCTTGCTAAGCTGTGCCGTGCCTCATTCACTGCCCCCTGTCCCCGCTCGGAAGCCCGTTGTCGGCTGTGAGGTCTTTGTACATCAACCTCTTGCAAATCATTCGGGCCACGACCGCGCGCATCAATTCAATGGTATCGAGTTCCCGGAGGTTGTGGCGAGTCGCAAACTCGTTGACGTACCGGTGGAGGTGCTTGACGCTCAGCTTGTGGAACGTCCCCGCGTGAGCACGCTTGAGCATGGACCAGAACGATTCGATCCCGTTGGTGTGAACGTCCCCGCGGACATACTCGTGAAGGGTGTGCTTCACCGACCAGTGATTGGGGAGGACTTCGTAGATAGGGGAGTCGTCGCTGTAGTGGACAGCTCCGAACTGGACGTGGCGGGAGATCAGAGGGAACACGGTTTCCCGGTTGGCCTTGCCGATGACCTTCGCCGCGACCTGATTTGAGGGGCGATCCTTGATCCCGACCACGGCTGTCTTGCCCGCTGCGCCGCGTCCTGAGAACTGCTTGCGGCGCTTGTTGGACATATTCCGCCGTTTGCCTCCCATGAAAACCTCGTCGATCTCAACCGGACCCTCGAAGCGGTGCCGGGCGGGCGGCATCATAGCTTCGCGCAGCCGGTGCGCCATGAACCAGGCGGACCGCTGCGAGATCCCGAGGTCCCGGTGAAGCTTCATGGAGGAGACACCCTTGAGGCTGGTCATAGACAAGTAGATGGCCCAGACCCACTTTTTCAGCGGAATATGCGACCGCTCCATGACGGTTTTCGTGCGGACAGAGAAGAACTTCCAGCAGCCCCGACAGCGGTAGGGCATCGGCTTGCCGGACTTCATCTTGTAGGTGTCGCAGTCCCCGCAATGGGGGCAGGGGCGATCGTCGGGCCAGCGGGTCTTCTCAAGCCATTTGGTCGCGGTTTCCTCATCTGGAAACATCTCCGCCAACTGGATTAAGCTGATGCCCTCTCGATGGGCTTTTCCGGGAGCTTTTTTCTTCTTTTTTGTCATGTTGGGGGCATTGTAAACTATTTGATCTCGTTAGTCAAGTTTATAATCCCCATAAGTTGGATCTGCCGAGTGGGCCAACACTCGACAGAATCTAAGGTTAACTTGTCCTGCACCGAGGAGGAGTCATCCTGGAATTCATTCTACCCCTCCCAAATTGTTCTTTGGTGCAGAACGCATCAATCAGGGTGATTTCCGGTGTCACGCCTGGAACGAAAGGAGGTCCTTTCCATGAGAGTCAACCGTAGATATGTTTGGGCCAGTGGCGCACTGGTTACCGTCCTGCTGATCTTTCTCTGGTGGGAAACGGATCACAGCCTCGAACCAACACCCCACCAGGAGGCCGGAGCGTCACACACCACGCATCACGATCACATTCCCCCGCTTCCTTCCGTCACACTGGACTCTGATTGCGTGTCCTGCCCTCCGCGCCCATCCATGGCCGAAAAACGAGACCCTGTTTCTGAGGAAGCTGAGGAGGAGTGTTTGGAGATTCTACGCGCTGCTGCGGAGCAGGGAATCCCAGATCCCGATACGTCCCACGTGGAAGATTGCAACGGTACTCCCCTCGTTCATGCCCGTACGGCGGAGCAGGTACAGACACTCCTTGACGCCGGGGCGGATCCCAATGTTCATGGGGAATTCGGTCGTACGCCTGTGTCTCGACACCTTTTCAGGGCGGTAACTCGGCCCTCGGAGGAGACACACGAGATTATCCAGACGTTGCTTGCCGGCGGCGCCGACCCGTGGATGAGAAACCTTAATGGCGAACTTCCTTTGGATGCTGCCCGGAAGGTGAGCATGATGAGTGGCGCTCTGGCGCTCAAGGCAGAGGAGATGGTAAATGCAAGGCTGGCGGAGCGTGGGATCACCGAAGCACAGGCGTTTGCTCAAAGTCCTGAATTTGCAGTGCTTATAGGGAGGATGCGCCGCGGCCCGGAACTTGCCAGTAGAACGATAGCGCTTTTCATGGACGCTATGGAACGCACAAACCCTAACCCCCAGCTGACCCAATGAGGAACTAACTCGGTGACCCGGATTCGGGGTTCGTGGTGTTCATATCCTGCGCCATCTCGGCCAGAACCGCGAGCCTGGCCGTTGGCGTGTTCGTAGTCATGGCCAGATCCCCCGGTGGAGAACACACTGGTTTGGCCGTACCTGCCGCGCTCGCCGGCATCTGGAGAAGAACCAGGGTGAGCAAAGGTCCAATGACCTGTCGATTCGCCTTCATTTCGCTTCACCGCTTCCCTTGAATCGCCGGGCCAGGAACTCGGTCAGGGACTCGAAGGTCGCATAGATCGGCTTCGCGCCCAAACCGGCGATGAAGGCCGCGGGAAGCCACTGGGCGAGTTCAGGCGACATCAGTCAGTCGCGCACCAGGAGGCGACGCACGCTGGTGCGTACGCGTTCTGCGCGAGACGGAGCCGCCGGGTCGGCCCATCCCCTGCGGAACTCAAGCTTCCCGTAGCGGCTTTCAGCTTCTGTGACGGCCGCGTCCAGGGCGCGTCCGATATCCTCACCCTTGTGCTCGGAGACGACGATCTCTGCCGTAGCCTGCTTCCCGTCGAACTCAACCTTGACCGTGATGATGTCACCATCCTGCGTTCGGTACTCGCTCGCGGTGCGCTCGACATACAGGGGAGCCGTGAACCACAGTACGAACACGGCCAGCAATGCGACCAAAATCCACCACAGGGAGACTGAAATCATGCTTCATGATACCCCATTCGGGATCTGAAGCCGGTCCCTAGACACGTCGGCGTGCGGATGTCTACCACCTGCTGCGACACCAGTTCGATAGCTCTGGACCACATGGATGTCAGGTCTCCCCTGTTTTTCAGCAGACACCTCCAGAGAGGCGTCTGGCCGAGCAAAAACCAAGCCGTCACGGACATGGATTAGACTACGAAAAAGGATATTATACTTAGCTGTTATGAGCACTCGGGAACTCGTCCCGAAAAACCCCGATTCGCTCTCGAAAAACCGGCTCGAAGGGGCCTTCCCGACGGTCCTCGCGCGGGTCGGCAAGGCGGCTTGCTTCGCCGCAGACGAGTTCTTTCGGGCTCGGCTCTCCAATCCCCACACCCGGACCGCCTACGCCCATCAAGTGAGTCGCGTCCTGACTTGGTGTGAGGACCAGGGACTGGAGCTGCGCCAGGTGACGCCCGGCTTGGCCGGCCGGTTCCTGGAGGAGCTCCCTTACAAAGCGCCGACCAACAACTGGGCCCTGGCGGCGCTACGGCATTTCTTCGACATCCTGGTGGCGCGCCACGCGGTCCTCCTCAACCTCCGATTTGGGCAATGTCCGTTTTGCTGGTGTACCTGCGGAACGTATTATTGTACGCGTAAAGACCGCAACCGCTTCGATCGAAGGCCGTGGCGTTGCTGTGTCGAACGAGGAACTTCAATTTAGCTTAACGATGCCAGAATGAGTTTATCTATCCCCAGAGAGATGCTATATCGGAAAATGATCGCTATCGGACTTGTTCCCCTGGTACTGGTAGCGGTCCTGTCAGGCTGTGGCGGATCGAAGCGGCACATGCCGACTTGGTCCCGTGTACTCACTGTGCCTCCCCAGACAAAGACTGAGGTCCGACTGTACAAGGATGAAGCCCCTCCAGGAAGCCACAAGATCGAAGGCCGTTTCGGCTCAGCCACGGATGACTCCGTTACGCTGACCCTGCCGGATGGTCAAAGCCGTACCTTTCAGAAGCAATCCGTACGCGAGTTTCTGATCCATCGTCCGATTTCGAAACGGTGGCCGGGTTGGCTTACGTGGGGAGTCGCCCTCATTTCTATTCCGCTCCTTATGCCCGAACGAGGCGAACTCGTCGGGAGGAAGTTGCTGTTTGGCGGATTGATAGGTTTTCCGTTTGCGTGGGCGGCTTTCCACGGGTCGCGGATGGGTGGGATTTACGACGTTCCGCCCGAGTACCGGACGCTTCCACCGCCACCAGCTAAGCAGCCCAATGCCGGGAAAAAGCCTCCAGGGAAGAATTCACAGTGATTGAAAGGTTCGACCCCGACATCCGGGCTTGCTTTAGGCTCTGGGCTTCCGCTATCCATGGCCCGGCTGTTGGCCGCCAAGAAGCGGAAGCCGGGTCCGAAACCGGCTCCGAAGCCGGAACGAAGAGACAAGGACCGGGGGGACCTATCCCCCCAGCCCCCCCAGTTGCGCCCCATAAGAATGGGCCCCTCGCGCTGGGACCGCCGCAGGAGAAAAATTGCTCCCATAGCTACGCTGAGGGAGGTTTCCCAGCATCGAGGACCAGGACGGACTCCGCGTCGCGGTAGAGGACCTCGACGACCGTGCGGATCAAAGCTCCCCCCGTCTTGAGCGCATCGTGCAAATTTCCCATTGCATCCGCGACTTGGATATTGACCGGATCCTAATCTCGGAAGCGGCGCCGCTGGACACCCAGAATGAAGCCAAACTTCTCAACGTGGGCGGGAAGGTTCGCCAAGGCAAAAGAGACTTGCTCTCTTTCGGCGAGATCGTGGACCTCGAAGGTGTGAAAGTCGCTGACCAGGATGTAGCGAGGTTGGTCTCTCTCAGGCAGGCTGTCGAAATACTCGCCAATCTGGTCATAGGCACGCGACAGATCCCGGCCGGCGCTCTTTTGCTCGACGATTAGGACGCCTGCCTATAATAGGTCAATGAATCCGGGGCTGTTATCCAGCCGTTGTACATGCTCTTCATAACGAGCGACGGCCCGGCGGCGGACCCTAAAAATCCTGAAGAAATCATTGTAGAAGCTCTGCGCTTCACGCCTTTCGTCAGTCGCATGCTTCCATTCTTCGGCAAACCGGGCCGCTCGGGCTCGCATCTCAACCCACGAAAGACGCATCGTCTAAAAGGCTTCCTGCTCGAAGTAGTCTTCGTCGATTCGCTTGACCTCATAGCGAATCCGTGTTCGGACACCCACGCCGTGAGCAACCATTAAGCGCGCCAGTTCTGCCCCGTCGATCAAGATAATGCGCTTGGGGCTCAACCTGACATATTCCCTGGCGGCGGCTGTAAAGCTGGTGGTGGTGACAAATACACCCTTGTTAGTCCCCGCCGCATCGATCGCGCCGGCAAAGTTGCGCAGGGCTCCGGCGCCCACGGTATTGCCCTCAGAATATTTCTTCGCCTGGAGATAGACCTCGTCCAAGCCGAGTGCATCTTCCCGAATCGTGCCGTCGATCCCACCGTCACCAGAGCGCCCGATCACCTGCCCCATCGTGGCGTCGCCCCCGCCATAGCCCATGGCGATTAGTAGATCCACCACTACTCGTTCGAGAAACTTGGGATCCGCCTGCCGAAGCCGGTCCAGCACCTCCGTCTCAAGGGCCTCGCGCAATTGTCGGGTGAATCCCTCCAAGGCCTCCTCCGGCGTCTTCACCGGCTCACCCTGGTCTTCGCCCGGAGGGGGTTCCGCTGGCGGTTGATTTGTTCTGCGCTGGGAACGCCACTTGGCAAATGCCGGGTATCCATCGAGAAGCTTGATGTCGATCCGGGCTGGTGCTTGATCAAGCAATTGCGCGCCTTGTGTCGACACCTGATAGACACCGCGGCGAACCCTCTCGACTAGACCTGCTCGGGTCACATAGGATACCGCCCAAGCGATTCGATTCGAAAACACCGCCTGCTGCCCACTCGGGAGCAACTCCTGGAGATCCTCGGCCGTTAGTCGCTCGGCGGTGGCAACCCTCCTGCGAATCTCGGAAAGCCGTATTTCCCTACCGCCGGAAAGCGCCTTGAGGGCCGGCAGCATCAGCGTTTGATCGTCAGGAACGGGCATCGATCCTGCTCCCTGCTATCGGCGTCATCGTTTGCCGGGAATGAACGTGCTCGGCAATCCGGCGTCCAGATTCGATCTCTTCTCGCCGCAGCTCCCAGGTCTTTTGCAAGTTCAGCCAGACCTGCGGTGTCGTCCCAAAGTAGCGCGCCAGGCGCAATGCTGTATTGGCCGTCACCTCCCGCTGCCCATTCAGGATCGCCGTGATTCGATTTACGGGCACGTCCAGCGCTCTTGACAGCGCATTGGCCGACATGCCAAGCGCATCCTTCTCGTCCCGCAAAATTTCTCCCGGGTGCACCGGTCGCATTCCACTTTTGAAGCTCATCACCTCGACCTCCTCAGCGATAATCCGCGATCTCGACGTCGTAGGGGCCATCCTCTCCCCGGCGGAAGCAGATTCGCCACCGCGTACGAATCAAGAAGGGGACAGTCTATATCCCCTTGGGTCGTTATCGACCTCTAGGGCGGGGTTCCCCGAGGGGAATTAAGACTTCGCGTGAGGTTAGCGGACCACCTGCGGTTCGTCCACCCATTACGATTTCGAGTCCGGCCGCGTGATCCCGCGCCGCCAGATTGGCACAGGGGGGAGTACCCGGATTGCCTGAATCCTTCTGAGGTGCGAGGGTGCCTCTGGTGATCGGCTGCCACGAGTCACCGATCCGAGCCAGAGCTCGCCGAATGGCAGCGCTCCGGACAGGTTGGGCGAGGCAAGTTGGAGCCGTGCGCAAGAAGTCTTCCACAAACATATACGCCCAAGTCAGGTTTGCCCGCCGCCCGTATCGAAGCGCGCCAACGAACCTTCTTCGGTTTGCAGCCAAGTCGGTCACGTGCAACGTCATTACGCTGCCGCCGTTCAGTTCCTCTTCGGTGACCTCGAACCGGTACGTGCCATCAACACGCCACGGGTAGTTCAAGTCGCAGGACTGTCCCGTTCCTTCGTTTCCGAATCTCCTACAGATAAGGCCATCGCCTCTCCGGATAACTTGCGCCTTGATCCCGTCCACATCCCAGACGGAAAACTGAAGCTCGCGATCGAATCGAAATCCCCCTCGCTGCAACCCGGCATATCCACCCTCCCACCCGATGGCGGCGTAGTACGTGCCTCGTGGTTCGGTCAGTGGCGTCAGATCAATGGAATACCCGGTGCTAAGGGCACTATACATCCACACAACATTCTGGGCCCAAGGAGGTCGCCGGGACGTCACACTCTGGGTCGGGATCTCCACCGTCTGTGCCGATACGTCGTTCTCCACTGTCAGGGTGAGGGATCCGTTACCTGGAGACCCAGCAACCCACGTAGCGCTGATCCGACCATCCGTGCCTGTGATGCCCTCTGACGGATACACCCAGCCCGACTTCTTGTCAGTCCCCCACCGATAGGTCGCCTCGGAAACCGGCTCGCCCGAGTCGTCTTCTACCGTAACGATAATCAAATCCTCGGCCTGCTTGCCGGCTTCAACTGGGCCAAGGCTTGAGATGGTCGGCACGATAACTGCGATCTCTTGGGTGGAATCGAGGGCTGTCACCGGCACCGCCGAGAGTGAGGAGGTTCGCTTCCCGAACCGCAACCCGACCGGGGCGAACGGAGAACCGTCTGCGGCTCGCAGGAACAGCAGACCACAGAAACCCTTGAGTATCTGTGGATCGGTCCCCTCCAGCCACTCTGGAAGGGTCCAGGCACGCTGATGGAAATTCCCCCGGGTCAGGACCTCTCCGATCGGGTCTTTCCCTTCTTCGTCGCGGAACTGGAACTCGATCTCGGAGGAAGCCTCCGGTTTGAAGAGGGCCAGTCCCGCCCCGATGGTCTCTGATTCCTCTACGAACAGCGCGAATTCTTGTCCCAACTGGGCGGGCTCGACACCGACTTCGATTCCCGACTCGGCGTGCCGGTAGGTCAGCAGCCCCCCGACCGAGGATGACTCGGACTCGACCTGGATCCAGCCCCGCCGAATGGCCCCTGAGCCGGCACTTCTCAAGACTCGACTGCCAAGAGCCGGAATCTCCAACTTCAAATCGGAATCGAAAAGATCCAGAACGGGCTGTCCGGCCGCGTCATAGACGGCCACGACGGCCGGAGTGGCTGCGGTCGTGTTGATATTGGTGAGCACCAACTGTACGGACCAGTCTCCCCCATCCACGTAGTCAGGGAAGATCAGGGGCATCTCTTGAGGTTCCTCACTTTGGATCCGGATCGCCGGCACCGCCGAGAGTGAGGAGGTTCGCTTCCCGAACCGCAACCCGAGCGGGGCGAACGAAGATTCGTCCTCCGTCTCCATGAACAACAGACCGCGTAAGTCCCCTAAGAACTCCGTATCGACTCCTTGCACCGCGAACCATTCCGGGAGCGTCCGCGCCGCCTGCTGGAAATCCCCCCAGGGGACGAATCCACCCTCCAAGGGGTCGTTCCCCTCCTCGTCACGGATTCGAAGCTCGAGTCGGGGAGCGGAGTCCGGCTTGAAGACGACGACGCCGGCGCCGACACTCGGCGATTCCTCGACGAACAGCGCGAATTGAGACCCTAACTCGACGGGTTTGACGCCGACTTCGATTCCCGACTGCGCGTGCCGGTAGATCAACAACCCATTGACTGTGTCCGCATCAGACTCGACCTGGATCCAGCCTCGCCGAACGGGCCCTGAGCCGGCGCTTCTCAAAATTCGACTGCCCAGAGCTGGAATCTCCAACGTCAAATCGGAGTCGAAAAGATCCCGGACTGGCTGTCCGTCCGGGTCATAGATTTCTACCCGGGCCGCGGCTGCGGCATCCGGAGCGACGTTGCTGATGACCAACTGCACCGACCATCCCCCGCCATCCACGTAATCCGGGAAATACAGAGTCGTCTCCTCCGGCTCCTGTGCCTGACGGACGATCGCGTCATCTGCCGACCGGAGAACGCTCTTCGATGGGGGGCTGCCAGTCTGTAGCGGCGGCAGGACGAACAACAGCCACAGGGCAAAAAACGAAATCGAGAATGAGCCAAGTAGAGGACTCACCATTTTGATTCCTGATCCAGCCTAGACGGAGTGGGGGCGTCGTATCCTGGACACCTCCCTACCAAGCGGCGTGGCACGCCCGGGTCTTTCCGCATCCCGTCACCGCCTGAGGCTCCCGGCGTGGCTCAGACCGGTCCCGTCAGGGGATGCGGCCGTATACCAGCAAGTGCCGGTCGCTTGCAATTC
>JAPPLF010000080.1:83298-234110 GCA_028874215.1 Acidobacteriota bacterium | reverse complement strand
GCCCAAGCGCTAGGACAATGCTATGCTGATGCGAACACGGTAAAGTCGGGCTAGGTCCAGCATTCCTACCTTATCCAGTATCTCCGCCGCCATTTCCCCTGCGTGCTCAGCGTACTCCTCGCCGAATAGATCCCTCTGCAACGGCGCCTGCCCCGGGAGGCGCACGTCGCCCGTGAGTACCAGCGAGACTTCGGTGAGAAACTCGTCCCGTGACGGCAGGTCCGCGGCCCGCGCCACCGGCCAGAACCAGAGCGCGCACCAATAGTCCATCACCAGTTTGAGGCGCCGGTATGGGCTGGCCGTCCCGTCGGCGAAGATGCCCTGGCGACGGATGCGGTCCTTCCATTCGTTCGAGCTTCCCGCCCGTGTTGGCTCCGGCTGACCCCACACGGGGAGCGGATCCTCAGTCTCGTGATGATCGCGCGTGAGTTGTCGGGTGTGGAGCGTCCAGAGCCTGTCGACCGAGTCCGAGAGTCGTTCCAACTCGATGGTGTCATCCGGGTTGAACGCACCGAAGAAGCTACGTCGCCACTCCTTCAACCGGGTGAAGTTCTCAGGCTCCAGCTTTTTTGCCAGCCTGTTCCGGTAGCCAGCCATGCCAGGATCGGGCAGCAGGAAGTGGTAAACGGTGCCCTGGGGCCGCTTTGGTTCCGGCCCCTCCGGCCCCGGCCTTACTCGCTCAGGCGACTCGTTAAACCACAGGTCCGCTTTTTTCCCTCCCCGCAGCCGCTTCGTCGGGTACACCTGCCGCCGTGCTCCCACCAGCGAGTTGCCGCACGCCAACTGGTACCCGAACCACGGCACGTGCCCATCACGGTGGATCGAGTTCAGCCATAGAGATACCTCCGCCAGCTCCACCGCCACAGGGTTGAGGTCCACACCGTAAACGTTGCGGTCGGCGATGAAGCGCTTGGTGCGCTGAAGCTCGTCGGGGTAATGGTCGTGCGGGATCCGTTCGCCCCGCTCCCTCTGCTTGCGTTGCAAGTACAGCTCGGCCAGTTGGTCGACGGCCTCGTTCAGGAATGCGGCCGATCCCATCGCCGGCTCGCATACCGTCAGGTCCAGAATCGTGTCTGCCGATGTCGAATCCGAAATCAATTCACGCAAACTATGTCGAACAAGACATCGCGTGAGCGACTCCGGGGTGTAGTAGCTGGCCGACTTCTCGCGATCCCGCCCTCGCAATCGGTAGATGAACGATCCCTTACGGTGCCTGCGTAGCCGCTTGAGTCCGATCTCGTCGGTGTCGTAGACACGTTCCTCCTCGGTGTAGCGGTCAAGCTCAACAGCACGCACGAACCACGCCCCCGCCAGATCGTCCTGCTTATCCTTCGCCTTCTTGACCTCGTACAGGTCAGTTTCAGCGAAGAAGCCGCGGTATGACAGGAGCGACTCGTAGACCGCACCCAACTGGTTGACACCGAGCTGTGCGTACGAGATACGGCCCCGGCGCTTGTGTCCGCCGCCCTTCACGGGGCGGCTTAAGGACATCAATTCGATCACGCGTTGCAGGACATGGTTGCGCAGCTTGACCCGGTCCAGCAGCGGTGTGGATCCCTTCCGGAAGAGCGCGCTGTCTAACGCCCGGATACGGAAGCCGTGGTGGAGCAACGAGGAAGAGGCGAAAAGATTCACGCTTCCGCCCCATTGGCTACCGTCGAACCCTTCCCGGATCAGGCGGAAGAGAGTCTGAATGCTCTCGTGAAGGTGAAAACCGTTGCGAGATTCCTCCGTGGCGAGCTCGACTAGCTCCAGATCCCGCAGCCGTTCGAGGCTGTACCCCGCACGATATGCGTCGGAGTTGACCGGGGCGTAGCCCAGCTCTGGCCGCGCCTCGATATAGAAGAGGAATAGCAACCGGTACATGTAACGGACGCACTCCAAGCCCAATTCGCCCGCCAGGCGGTCGTTGAGGTCGTAGACGCGCTCGCGGCTCACCTCTCGCAGATACCGAATCGCCTCGTTGCCGATGAGCTCGATCGACTCGCGCATTGCATACTTCAAGTCGGTTGAGACCGCGAGAGCGTGGCGATGGCTGTTCTCGTCCAAGCCGTCCAGCAGCGGTTGCCCACCCTCGTCCGGGAGGAGCGAGGATCGATGGAGCAGGGCAGCGGTCGCCTTGAGTGTGGCATCTTCGGCGCGTTGGGCGCGCCCCAAAATCTCCTCGAAATCGAAGCGGAGTAGGCGGCTGTGCGTCCACTTGCCGCGCTCGATCAGAACAAGATGGCTGAATGAAAGCAGAAGTAGCCAGCGTGGCGGGCGGTTTTGCCCGAAGACGCGCTTGGTAATGATGTGTTCCCAATTCTCTTCAAGTAGGTCGCCCCGCGGTGGCACTTCGCCATGAAATTGCAGGGTCGAGGGATGGCCGGTGAGCGGGTCTTCAGCAGCTTCGGGATCCTCGGCGAAGGCCGCGAAGGCTAGGAGGTTTGGGGAACGCTGCGCGGTGTCCGCAGTTTTTGGCCCTCCATCCGGCCCCTGGCCTCCGGCTGTGCACAGGACCGGAATTTCGTCGCCGTCCTCGAGGCGGTGGTTCCCAGGACGGAAATCGTAGCCGAGTGCCCCCAGAAGCTGACGATGCCACTTCCGCTGGTGTGCTAGCCGGGTTGCGGGATCGCCAGCCTTCTCCGCACGTCGCAGCAACCGAGTGTGCGTGTTCCGCAGAGCCCACAGCCGTTTATGGGGCGCGGTGCGCTCCAAGTCGGCGGCCTCGGCCTCGTTCCAACGCTTCACCGTCTCCTTGATGTCGCCCTTGAAGAGCTCCGAGAGGTAGTGATGGCTGAAGAACTCGTTCTCGTTCGAGATCCCGGAAAAGACGGCGGATGTAGTTGCGCTCATTCGATTGAGCCCTTCCCGGTGAGAACGGCCACGACAGACACCTGCGGTGCGCCCGCGATGGTCATCGTGTCCTCCACCCAGCGGCAGTAGTCGGCAAACGCTTTTTCCACTTCTTGCAACTTGTTCTTGGCGCGCCAGTTGACTACGCCGCCGAACGGTAGCTGGCGGGAGTTGTGCCACTTGGATTTGATCTGTTCCCTTCGGCGAGTCTCGAGTGCTGCCAACGCCTTGAGCTTCTTGTCGCGCTCGGCTTCCATACGCATCCCGAACTGACGCGCTTCGTCTCCCACCCACATCTGGGCAAGCTCCACCGCCTCGGGGAGAACGGTCTTCAACTGCTCTACGTCCACATCGGCCCCCACATTCGCGAATAGCGTGTGGCCCAGCCCAATGTTCTTTGCGTATTCGGCGAACGGCTCCACATCCGTCGCTTCGATTCCTCGGAACGGGACTGCAATCCAATCCGACACGAGGGGCTGCCCCTTCCGGTTGGCGACGTGTCCCGCCAAGACGAATACGGCCTCGCCTAGATCCAACCCTGGGACACCGGCAAGAACCGGGGCCTCGTGCCTCCCGAACGAGCCGAGCATGCGGTCGTTCAACCACAGCAAGACGGGGTTCAGTCGCCACAGGTAGTGAACCTGCGGCCAGTGCGACTCCTGGCGCCGACTCTCGGCGATCTGGACTTCCATAGCCTCCTGATCGGCAGTCAGCACGAAGCGCCAAGACGGCGGCCGGATCTCTGGCGGTGCCTGCCGGAATCGTGCTTGTAGATCGGGCGGTGCATCCAGAGTCAGTGTCTGCGATACGCGGTCAACACGTGGGTCAAGCTCCGGATGTTCCTCCCTGAGGTGTTCGAGCGCCGCTTCGACATACTCCAGGTCGCTGGCAAACAGCGACTCGGGCGTGGAATCGTCGGCCAGCCCCGTCCGTCCTTTCCCGTCCCGTCTGCGGTGATGCCCCAAAGGGATTCGGTCGTCGATCGTCTCCTCCTCAGTTGTCGGCGCCGTCCCCAAGAACAGGGCCATCAACTCGTCCCCCTCGTTCGTCTCGGGTGTGAGGCGGCTGTCAAAGGCCTCGGCGCTTTCGCCAACCACGATGGCACGGCGGGTCACGCCCTCTTCACCCTCGACGTCGTACTGATTCATGAAAATCGACGGGTCCCCGATATTTCGGTGAGCCTGCTCGTCTTTCTCGATCAGCACCTCCAGAACCCGCGCGTCGCCTTGAATCGTCGGATTAGTGCTCTCCGCCAGCAGGTAGACGATCTGCGGGTCGCGGCGCTGACCGTAGCGGTCCACCCGCCCATTCCGCTGCGCAAACACCATGAGCGACCACGGAATGTCGAAGTGGATCAGGCGGTGACACTGATGGTGCAAGTTGATCCCTTCAGAAGCCACATCCGACGCAAGAAGGAGCCGGAGCGGCGTGGTCTCGTTGCCGAACGCCTCGACCATCTCCTGCTGATCGGTGTCCGATAGGCCACCGTGAAGAAGGGCAATCTGATTTGGCCGGAGTTTCAGATCGGCGATTAGACGTTCCCGAAGCCACTTGAGCGTCGCGATGCGCTCGCTGAAGACGACCAGTCGATCACGCTTGTCGCGGGACTTCCAGCGGAAGGGCTCGCCTCCCCGAATGGCCCGAAGCAACGCCTGGTACTTGGCGAAGTGGACAGGCCGGATCGCTTCGAGCGCGTCGGAAAGTGCGTCGATCCCCTCAAGCTCACGTTTGATGGCGGCTCGGCGTTGCGGATCGGGCAGATCGTCCATCTCCCGCTCAAGCTGCTTCCGACGCCGTTTCACGGTCTCCAGGCAGGCGACGTGGCTTGAGAACAGGGCCTTTTCAAGTGTCACGGAGAAAAGATGCCGCCTCCCGCCCGCGACCTTACCTCGTACGCAGAGCTCCAATAGGGCTTGGTTGGCGACCTCCTCCAAGGCGGAGTGCTGGAACCGATTGCGGAAGATCTTGCGGTCCCGAAACGACCGTTTCACCTGCTCACGCACATCCTTCTTGAAGCGACGGATCACGAGGCCCTGGTCTTGGAAGTCCTCCTGCGTGAAGTTGTCCGGATCCCCGATAGCGGTCGGGTCAAGCATGTTCATCAGGCTGGCGAAGCTGCGCGCCTTCCCGTCGTGGGGCGTGGCCGACAGCATGATGAGCGTGTCGGACCGCTTGGCCAGCCGCTTGGCGAGCTGACTGCGCAACGAACGCGAACCTCGTTCCGCCACGTTGTGGGCCTCGTCAATCACGATGATGTCCCACCAGGCGTTCTCCACATAGGTCCGGTACTCTCGGTCCTGCTTGAGGGTGTCGATCGAGATGATCGACTTGTCGTAGTAATGAAACGGGTTGTGGTTCGACGGGATCCGGCGCCGTACCCGCTGGATACCCACCGAGTCCAATCGGGTCAGCGGGATCGTGAACCGGTTCCAGAACTCTTTCTGGAACTGCGTCAGCATGCTCTTGACAGCAACCACCAGGATGCGCTGACCCCGTCCGCGGGCAACAAGTTCGCTCACTAGAACGCCTGCTTCGATGGTCTTGCCGAGGCCTACGTCGTCGGCTATCAGGATCCTCTGACGCGACTGCCGCAACGCTTGGCGGGTCGGCTCCAGCTGGTACGGCGCCTCGTCCATGGCGGCGCGACGGGCTACCCGAATGTGCTGGTCGTTGGGCACCGCGCGGCGCAGAAGGCTCTCCATGTAGAGAAGGCTGCGTCTGAATTGAGGTGAGGTGTCAGGGATCAAGGCGGTCGTGGCCGGATCCAGAACCTTGATCTCGTCTTCGAGTCGGGTCAGGAATACGGCTTCGCGTTCGCGTACGAGCTCCGAAACACCTGAG
This sequence comes from Acidobacteriota bacterium, assembly GCA_028874215.1. Taxonomy (NCBI): domain Bacteria; kingdom Pseudomonadati; phylum Acidobacteriota; species Acidobacteriota bacterium. The sequence continues at coordinate 228,434 of JAPPLF010000080.1, read as the reverse complement.
CACGTGAGCTGCGAACCGCCGTCGGGTAGGAGGTCGACGCGGCGTACTATCCACTCCGCGTCACGGACTACGATGCGGGTGCCGGGAGCTGGGGGGGATTGGGTAGTCAAGATGGGTATTGAGTCGCTGGGTTGGGTACGGACATAAATTGGGTGGAACAGAGCTTGATGGCTAACACCTATCCAAATAGTAAAGCGGTTTGAGCGGCAAGCATAGAGGCGCGAGCTGAACGAATCCAAGCAGATTCTCGGGATGGTACTCGCACCGGACGAGGACACGGCGGTTCCAACGGAGGCTGGCTGAGAACCGCTCGACGATGCAATGCCGCCTGTCAGTGCGGAGACAGTGCCCGTCCCGCGTCTTCGGGCGCATCTCGCCGGAGCCGATGCCGATCCGCGGGTGCCCATTGGGCATCGGGGATGGGTGGACACGAAATCGCCCTTCCGATAGGCGCGCCCATCCCACCCTCTACCGGTGGGGCATTCTCGGCAAACGATCCAACCGGGAAGGGTGTCGCACCGATGAAGCCCTGGACACTGGTCCTCATCGGACACCCGGGCAGCCCCAAAGGCGCCACCGAGTCGCTGGACGCCGTCCTCAAATTGCTTCCCCACGCCGTCGACCTCCTCCAGGGCCGGACCGGCCACTGACCCCATCCGCCTCCGCAATTTAATTCGCCCCCTTTTCCTAAGAAAAACCCGGCTCGAGCGTTAACCTGATAGAGGATGACCGATTCGGGGAGAAACTCTCGAACGCTTGAGGAGGCCGATTGGATGCGATCCGTTCTGGACTCATATCAGGGCCCGCTGGTCCGATACGCCGCGCACCTCACCGGTGACCTGGACCTAGCCCGGGACGTGGTCCAGGACACTTTCTTGCGCCTCTGGAAACAGAAAAGGGGAAAGGTGGAGGGGCACCTGGCCCAGTGGCTCTTTACGGTGTGCCGGAACCGGGCTCTGGACCTGCTACGCAAGGAGAACCGGATGACCCGGATGACGGGGACCGGAAACCTGGAACCGGCCAGCACCGCGCCCGGGCCGGCCCAGTTGCTGGAGCGCCGGGAGACCCTGAGCCGCGTGCTTCTGGCCTTGGAGAGCCTGCCCCCCAGAGAGCAGGAGGTGTTGCGGCTGAAGTTCCAGAACGGCCTCAGCTACCGGGAGATCGCCTCCACCGTCGGCATTTCGGTGAGCAACGTCGGTTACCTCATCCATACCGCCGTGAAAAAGGTGCGCGCCGAGCTGGAGAAGCGCTCCGAGCCGGCCGCTACAGCATCGAGGAAGGTCCGATGAAGTCAGATTTTCAAGACCCGGCCCAGGACCCCAGGCTGATGGCCTATGCCCTCGGCGAATTGACCGACCCGAAGGAGATCCGAGCGGTGGAAAGCCTCCTGCAAGGTTCTCCCGCACTCAGGCAGGAAGTGGAATCGCTGCGAGCCACGGCGGAACTGATCCAACACGAGTTGGAGCAGGAACCATGTCCCTCCCTCGCTCCCCACCAGCTCGCCAACCTGGGCGAACCGCCGCGCTCCCGGGGCCTGTGGCCGCGGGTCCGTCGCGGGAACGGGTCCTGGTGGTTTCCCGCCGGACTGGCGGCGGCCGCGGCGCTCGCAGTCATGGTCTCCGCCGCGGTCCTCTTCCTTCAGGAGACGGAAGAGCCGCCTCTCTCCGCCGGTCTCCAGCGGCCGGAAGCTGTCGCGGACGAGGCTCCTCCGGACACGGGAAGGTCCATGGAGCAAGCTGGTGACCAGATCAGCCGGGTTCCAGATGCCGCGGCTCCCCCGCAAGACGTGGTCCAAACTGCTGCCGAGCCACCGAAGGCAGTGTCGCCGGCGCCTCCTGCCGTCCGAGACAGTTCCGGGTCGTCGCTCCCGGTTCCTGCCGAGACGCCTGTGGTTTCGGAGAACCTGAGCGGCAGTACCGGTTCCGGTGCATCACTGATATCCAAGAAGTCGGGCGGAAGGGTCATCGAGCCCGGAGCGCTTCCCGAAGGAATCTTTGGAGAACGATACGCTCGCCGGGAACGATCGCAAATGCTTCGCGGAAGGCCAGGGATGCCGCCGTCGGTTCCCTTTTCTCCATCGGTGGCGGTGCGCGCCAACCTTGACGAGCGACCGGCCATGCCGGCGCCCACCCCCAGCCGGTCCAGCACCGAGGCCTACTGGTACCAGGAGGAGAACCCGTTCCGGAAGGTGGTCCGGGAACCTCTTTCCACCTTCGGCATCGACGTGGACACCGCGTCCTACTCCAACGTCCGCCGCTTTCTCCGCCAGGGTTCGCTGCCTCCGAGGGATGCCGTGCGCATCGAGGAGATGGTCAACTATTTCTCCTACGCCTACGGCGCGCCCAGCGGAGAGGACCCCGTCGCGGTTCTCATGGATCTGGCCCGGGCGCCCTGGAAGCAGGAGCATCTTCTGCTCCGCGTCGGGGTCCAGGCCGAGGCCATCGATCCCGCCGAGCGTCCTCCCGGAAACCTCGTGTTTCTGCTGGACGTCTCCGGATCGATGCGGCCCGCCGACAAGCTGCCGCTTCTGAAGCGGGCCATGAGGCTCCTGATCAAGAACCTGGGCGAAAAGGACCGGGTCGCCTTCGTCACTTACGCCGGAGAGTCCGCAGTGGTCCTTCCCTCGACACCGTGTGACCGGAAAGAGGAGATATTGCAGGCGCTGGAGCACATCATGGCCGGCGGTCCCACCAACGGAGAGGCCGGCATCCGCGACGCTTACGCCACCGCCGCGGCCCATTTCATCCCCGGCGGAACCAACCGGGTGATTCTGGCGACGGACGGGGACTTCAACCTGGGGCTGACGGACGAGGGAAGCCTGATCCGGTTGATCCGGAATCAGGCTCGAAGCGGTATCTTCCTGACCGTTCTCGGTCTCGGAACAGGCAACTACAAGGACGCCGCCCTGGAGTCCCTGGCCAACCGGGGAAACGGGAACTTCGCCTATCTCGACAGCTTGGAGGAGGCGCGAAAAGTCCTGGTCCGGGAACTGGGCGCCACTCTGGTCACCGTGGCCAAGGACGCCAAGATCCAGATCGAGTTCAATCCGGCCCGGGTCGATTCCTACCGTCTCATCGGATACGAGAACCGGGCCCTGCGGCACGAGGAGTTCAACGACGACACGCGGGACGGCGGAGAGATCGGAGCCGGCCACCAGGTGACCGTCCTCTACGAGATCGTTCCCGCCGGAACCGGGTATCCCGCCGGCCGCGTCGATTCCCTCAAGTATCAGACTCCCCCTGCGCCGAATCGCTCCGGCGATGCCGATGAGTGGCTCACGCTGAAGATCCGGTACAAGCCGCCCGATCAGGACGAGAGCCGGTTGCTGGAGCTCACCCACAGCGGGTCCCCGGCCAGCTTCGCGGATGCCGCGCCCGATTTCCGGTTCGCCTCCGCCGTGGCCGCCTTCGGCATGATTCTTCGCGATTCGCCTCACCGGGGAACCGCCACTTTGGAACAGGTCCTGGGCTGGGCTCGGGACGCCGCAGGAGAAGATCCTCACGGCTATCGGGGCGAGTTCATACGACTGGCCCGGAAGGCCATGGTCCTGGAGCGCTAGTCCGACTCAGTGGAACTTCAGGGAGTAGAGGTCCGCCTCGACCATCTCGAGGCGGAGCCGGACCGGTTTTCCCGACAGCGGCGCCAGCGTTCTGCCCCCGCCGAACTCGACGAAGTGCTGGATCTCGTCGCCAAAGAACTCCTTGCTGGATTCATACCCGGGGACCGGCCGTCTCGAGGCCGCATCCAGAATGGCGATCCGGATGCCGCCTCCCGCACCGGTGGCGGCATTGATCTCCAACCGGGCTCCCTGGAAAACGAGCGGACGAGTGATGGCCGTTCCGCCAGGAAAACCCCCGGCGTTCAGCGACCGGAAGCCGTCGACCCGAAGCACTCCCCGCCGAATGAAGGTGTCCGGCTGATGGTCGTGCTGCAGGTAGTAGAAGGAGAGTTCGTCCGGGGCCGTCTGGAGCATCCCCCAGGCCATGAGGTTCCCGTGCTTGCTCCAGTTTTTGGGATCGCGCCCCGGGCGCAGGAAGGGCTCGTCCACCAGCACGAAATTCAGCGTGTCGCGGCTGTACATGAAGGCCGTCTCGCTCAGACCGTAGGACGTGCCGTGAAAGGGCTTGCGCGGCGCCGTGCGAAGCGGAAAGCCCAGCACGACATGAGGGGCCCGGGGGTAGGGTTTCAGCCCGCTGGTGTAGAGGGAGTGCTTCCATTCCCGCCGCGGCTCCCCATACTCGATGGGTTCGATGTTCCCCCAATTCAGGAAGTCCCGTGAAGTGGCCCGCATCACCGACCGGGTCTCGGGAAGCCGGCGCTTTCCGTCCCGGGACAGGCACGGCAGATAGGCCCGGAAAAACAGAACATACTGCCCGTTCCCCGGGTCCCAGAAGCTGACGTTGAGAGAATCCAGGATCGCCCTTCTGCGGCTGGGATCGTTCCCCCAACGGATGGCTCCGTGGCGGTCGAAGGCCGGTTCCTCTCCGTCCAGAATCGGATCCTGCCTGAGTTTTCTCCATTCGAGCCCATCGGCGGAAGCGAAGACATAGGCCTCCGGATTTCCCCCGACGGCCTTGTAGCGTTCCGACGCCGGCGTGCCGGGCCTCGTGTCGATGAAGGGAGCGAAATTATGGGAGGTCCTCCCCTTGAGCAGGATGTTGTTGTCCGTCGATCCCTCGAACTCGACACGGCCCAGCCGGATTCGGTCCCAGGTCACTCCGTCGCTGCTTTCCGCGTAGCAGGTGAATTGGGTTTCAGGGTCCCTGGGCCGGAATCGCAATCCCAGATAGGAAGCATAGTAGAGACGAAATCTGCCTCCGTCCTCCAACACCACCGGGTAGCCGCAGACGGTGAAACCGTGGTATTTCCGGCCCTCCCACGGGGCATCCAGATCCAGAATCTTTTCGGCGTCGCGGGGGGAGTGCTGACGGAACTCCAGGTCTTGAATCGTTTCGAACAAAGTGTCGTCCAGCATCAACTCGCGCCGGTCGCCCAGTTCGACGGGCCGGTTCCCTTCCCCGAAGAGAGGAACCACCATCAGGAAGAGCAATGCCAACGGATTGGCGACCCGTGAGAAAGGACTCCGGCGGAGCAGTTTGAGACTCGAAGCACGCCTGAAATGCCTGGGAACCGGTCCCTCCTGCCCCATTTCAGAGCTTGCTCAAAGCCTCCAGCACCGGCCAGAAGTTCAGTTGCCGGACGGAATGGCTGCGGTAGATGCCGACCCCGGAAGCTCCGTTGTCGACGGCGACCCTGCCGGCGGTCAGCATGGATTCCGGATCCTGAAAGCTTCCCGGGTGATAGCAGGAGAGCTCGGCGATCACGGGAACGCGGCCGGCGGCCAGGTCCACGACGTGCCGGACCTGCCGCCGGACCGCCTCCAGGTCGGAGTCGGTCCGGAACCAGAGGTAGAACTCGTCCAGCAGACCCTGCTCGATCCACGCCGGCCAGTCCTGCAATACCTTGATGTAGTCCTCCGGCTCTCCGGCGATGATGGTGGTGGAAAGAACCGCCTGGGGTGAGGACCCCTTGATCCTCGCCCGGACCTCCGAGAGGAACAACGTGACGTATTCGGCGCGGAACCGCATCCAGTCCGGGTCGTCATTGGGCAGGTCGAAAGGGTCCTTGCCGAACCTGGCTCGAAACTCGGACACGGTCCGGTCCTCGTAGCCGTAGGGCACGACGCCGTTTTCGTCTTCATTCCCCAGAACGAACTCGACCTGAAGACCGTCGGCGCGGGTCACCTCCAGGGCTTCGACGAACAGGCGCGCCTGGTGGTCCCGCACCTCGGGAAACGAGGCGCTCAGGTAGACGTCCTTCCCCGGCTCCAGCACATAGGAACGGTTGCGGGTCAGGCTCCGGTATTCCGGATGCCGGGCGGCGAAGCCGGACATCTCGGTCGTCACGTAGGGGCCGTGATAAATGGGCCGGTGCTGGTCCAGAATCGCCCGGGCCTCAGCCGAATTCACGGGGGGACGCAGAAAGTCCAGGGACCAGCCGTACGTCATCCGGGCGCCGCCATGCCGGGGAAAGCCGTTGTAGTCCACATAGGTGTCGAACTTCATCCCCGCCCGCCGTGCGGCCCGGGGGCGGGCCAATGTCCGCTCGCCTGCCGGCAGGACCCTGGCGCTGCCGTCGATGATCTTGGTGACGCCGTGATCGGCGCATTTCTTCATCCAGGCCGACAACAGGCGGCTGTCCTCGGTTCCTTCCGGGGATCCGTCCACGTCCGGCGGACCCCAGAGCACGACATGTTCAGGCACTTCCCGCCTCCTTCAAGACGGTCTCAGACTGACACACCAAAAAGCGAAATCTCAACCGGCGCATCGCCGGCGCCGATGCATTCCGGGTCCCACAGGTCGAGTCCACGGGCGCGCCTCCCGTGAATCCTTGGGCAGTGTCCGCTAATATCTGCGGGGCGGGTCCGCCGATGAACGACAGAATGGCCGTCGACAGAGAAACGGGGAAGCGGCGTAAGGAGCGTTCCTTTTGACGGAAATGTTCATGCTCGTCGGGTTTATCCTGGCGGCCTACTCCATCGTGGCCAACGACGCCATCCAGACCCTGGGGACGTTTCTCAGCTCCAATTCCCGCCGGCCCTGGTGGTTGTTGTGGATCTACGCCTGCCTGATCCTCCTGGCGGTCCTAGTGTACGGATGGCTGACCAACGAGGGCGACATCGCCTACGGGCGCCTTGAGCAGTTCCCGGAGCCCAAGGGAGGCATCACCTGGCTGCACGCCATTCCTCCCGTGTTCATCCTGTTGTTGACCCGGTACGGCGTGCCGGTCAGCACCACGTTCCTGGTGTTGACGGTCTTCGCTCCCACGAATCTGCTGAAGATCCTGACCAAGTCGCTGCTGGGCTACGGCGTCGCCATCGGCGCCGGTTTCGTCGTTTACCTGATCGTCGCCAACCTCCTCGAATCCCGCTTCATGGCGACGAAGAACCGGCCGCCCCGACCCTACGCCATCGCTCTACAGTGGCTCGCAACCGCCTTTCTGTGGAGCCAGTGGCTGATCCAGGACCTGGCCAACATCTTCGTCTACCTGCCGCGCACCGCGGAACTCGACGTGCTCATTTTTGCCGCCGTCGTGATGCTGGTGCTGAGCGCCGTCATCTTCAAGAACCGGGGGGGCCGGATTCAGGGCATCGTCACCTCCAAGACCAATACCACCGACATCCGCACGGCGACCCTCATCGACTTCATCTATGCGTCCATCCTGATGTATTTCAAGGAGATGTCCAATATGCCCATGAGCACGACCTGGGTCTTCCTGGGATTGCTGGCGGGCCGCGAGCTGGCGTTGGCCTTCCGGCTCCGGCACCGCACGATTTCGGCGTCGATCCTTCTCGCCGGCAAGGACGTGGGGAAGGCGGCCATCGGGTTGGCGGTCAGCGTCGCGCTGGCGATCGGCTTGCCCGTCTTGGACCGCGGTCTGCAACAGGGGTTTTCCGATACGGCGGCCGTATCGGAACGAACCGGCGAAGTCTCTGGGGGTGGTCCCGCGTCCGATGGCGCCCGTCCGGACACCGGGGCCGAAACCGGCCCTCGGTCTACCCCCGGGATTCGGTAGAGATCTCCGAAACGGTGGGATTCAGCCGGAGGCGGAGTCCTCCAGTTGCCGCAGTTTGCCCAGGCACTCGCCCAGGCCGACCTGGCCGAAGTGCATGAGGTTGCCGACGTTTATGAACCGGTAGCCTTGTTCATAGGCTTTCCAACAGGCGTCGAACCCGGGGTAAGTGATGCCGCTGGGCTTGCCGCAGGAGGCGGCACGGGCGGGAAAGTCCTCCAGGCATTTCTGAACTTCCGGATGACCGATGTTCCCCAGGTGCCCCATCGACGCCGAAATATCGGCGGGACCGGCAAACACGACGTCGACCCCCTCGACTTCGGCGATCCGTTCCAGGTTTTCCAGCCCCTCCGCCGTCTCCACCTGGACGATGACGCAGGTCTCCCGGTTGGCCGACTCCAGGTAGTCGTTGATGTCCACATCCAGCAGCATCGGCCAGACCGGACCCACACCCCGGCTTCCCTCGGGCGGAAACTTGCAGTACTCAACGGCCAGGCGAGCCTGCTCCGCATTGTCCACCTGCGGCACCATGATGCTGCTGCAGCCCATGTCCAGACCCTTCTTGATGAGGCCCGGATCCAGATTCGGAACCCGCAGCATGGCGTCCCGCCCCTCGAGGCGGCAGATGATGGGCACCATCTGGACTTCGTTGATCCCGAAGGGCCGATGTTCCGTGTCGATCCAGAGGAAGTCGATGCCTTGCTTGAGGGTGGCCTTGGCCAACAATTCGGAGGCGTCCGAAAGGGCCGATCCCCAGGCCGCCCTGCCTTCCCCCAGAAGTTTCTTGATCCGATTCTGAAGCATCATTTCCTTTCCGGCCCGGTTCATGAAAGGGCCTCAACAACCAACGTCCATCCGGCCGCCCGATTGGGCGCGCACTATACCAGCACACGGAGCAAGTCGCCACGTCATTCATCTTGGGTCCTTGCTCCCGGTACGTTCCGGTCACGCTTCCGGTTTTTGTCCTGTTTCCTCATTCCCTCGATTTGGGTATGATTCCACTTCGACCGGAGCCGGGCGGTGGATCCGGTGTCTGATCCGATAGATTAGTATTTATTTAGGGGGATTTATGCAAGGTATTCTCTCAAAGTACTCGAATGAGACTTACGCTCTGGTCCGGATCGTCTCAGGGTTTCTGTTCGCGTTTCATGGAGCCCAGAAGGTGCTGGGCCTCTTCGGCGGCGCCGGCGGAGATTCGGGTGCGGCGGTGCCCCTGGTCAGCCTCATGGGCCTGGCCGGAATCATCGAGCTGGTGGGAGGCCTGCTGATCGCCGTGGGGTTCCTGACCAGTTGGGCCGCCTTCATCTCCAGCGGCCAGATGGCCGTGGCCTACTTCATGGCCCATCAGCCTCACGGATTGTGGCCCATCGAAAACAAGGGCGAGCTGGCGGCCATCTACGCCTTTGTCTTTCTGTTCATCGCGGCCAAGGGCGCGGGAATCTGGAGCCTCGACAAGAAGGGTTGAGGCGCCGGACTGGCCCTGCTACCGCGTCGCCTCGCGGGCGATCTTGCGGTAGACGTCCTGACCCTTTCGAAACAGGTCCACGACCTTCTGTTTCTGGGCTGCGTCCTTGAAAACCCCGTTGCGGTCGACCCGCTCCAGAAGCCGGTCGATCTGCTCCACGAAATAGAGCGCAGCCTCCCGGAAATGGATGCGGGACCCGTCCCGGTAGCAATAGACCGGGCTGGTGTGGGCGTAAAGTTCCGTGTCGTTGGGCACCAGGCGATGGGCTTCGCCACGGACCCGAACGGCGACCCAGGCGCTCTCTTCCAGTTGGATCTCCCGTGACAGAGCCGCCCTCCTACCGTCATCGGTGGCCTCCACCGTATAGACCGGTTTCCCGTTGACCACCACCTCCATGGTCTTCATGGGGACATGGGAAACCGCGCTGGCCTCCACCCGAACCGTCCTGGAACCGGAACTCCAGCGGATCTCCTCCCCCGCACCCTTGCCGTCGACGCTGAACTCGACGAGAGGAGCGTTGGAAGCGAAGCTCCTGCCCTCCAGATAGGCCTGGATCCACTTGTCATAGGTCAGTTGAGGCCCGGTTTTCACATAGACCCGGCCCGCGCCCGCCAGCAAGTGGTAGGGGACGTTCAGGAAACAGTCGGTCCCCGCCGAGATTCCGGTGCGGAAACCCGAGTTGAGCAACCGGTACCAGTCCGCCGTGTTCTTCTCCTCGTTCCCCTGGCACATGACGTCGATGGTGTCCATCGCTCCCAGGGCGAAGTTCACCGGATATTCCTGAGGCAACCCCGGATGCACCTGGACGACGGCCGCTCCCTGCTGCTTGGCGGCAAGCGCCAAATGGTGATTCGGCGGATAGTCGTAAACCTCCTCGGTCCGGGGCCATCCGGTGTACGAGGGGTGCACGAACTCCTTGAGCTTCAAAAACGCCATGTGCCCGTAAACCCGCAGGTTCCTCATCTCCTGGTTCCAGTAGAGGATGTAGTTCTTCTCCGAGAGGCGGTTCGGCTTCCCTTCGAAATGGATCAGGTCGGTGATGTATCCGTCGGTGTCGTTGCAGGCGAGCAGGTGGGGCACGTTCAGATCTTCAGCCTTGGTGATCCGCAGCACGTCCTCAGGCCGGATCCGGGTGTCGGAAAAGAGGTTGGGGTGGATGTGGGTGTCTCCCGAGAACCAGCCCTTGGCCGCCATGTTGAAGGGCCGGTCCAGACGGGCCACGACCTCCTTCCGCCCGGACGCCGGCATCTGAAAGGTGGTTTTAAAGGGCGCATACTCCAATCCCTTGATCACCTCGAGCTGCGTCTCCCCTTGGGGAATACTCACTGAGAAACCACCGTCGGTGTAGAAATAATATTCGCCGCCGTAGGGCTGACCGTAGTCGGCGCTGGTGATTCGGGGAATGATCTCTTTCGGCGTATGGCGCTTCCCGTCGGCACCGGTGAGATAGACGCGGGCGGGCGTCGCGAGACCCGACTCGTCCACGACCTTCACCCGCAGCAGACTCATATTTCTGACCCGCGCCGGGACCGAGACCGTTCCCGTGACGGCACCGGCTTCCACCCTGAGCACAAGCGCCGAGGCCTCCTTCCGGATGGCGGAGACGATCAGCCATGCACCTGTCGTTTCCCCTCCTTTGAGACGGACGATCCGGGGCTCCACTTCCACGTCTTCGGATCCGGAACCGATGGTCACGGCTACCTCCGCTGCGCCGGCGTTACGGATGATCACCGGAATTTCCGTTCCTTCGATTCCCAACAGATCCAGTGCCGCGGGCGCCTCGATCAGGGTCACTGCGGAGCCGACCTCGATCTTGGTGAGCTGAGGACAGGAGAGGGCTTCGTAGCTCTCGTTGGTGAACCGGAGGATCTCCTCCAATGCCGGTGCTTCGGTGGAGGTGCCGTTCCAGCGCGGGAAAAACCCCCCGACCTTGCCCTTGAGGGTTCGCTGCAACCGGGCCACGCTCCGGTCGGTCTCGGTCCACTGCAACAAGTGAATGGCGAATTCGGCCAGATCGGAGAGCTCGCGGCCGATGGCCGGATCCCCGATAAAATCGGGGGCGGTGAACGGAACCAGGGTGTTGGGCGGACCCTCGTGCCCGTCCGTCGAAGTGGTGACGAGGCCAACAATGAGAAAGAGTGATGCTATTCCGAGCGTTTTCTTCATGATACCGGCGAGCCTATTCCCCCGTCGGCAACCGGTCAAGACGGTCTGAAGGAGGGGGGATTTCCAGTCGCCCGTTCGTTGGTGGCATTCAAGGAGGGGCGATTTCCAATCGCCCATTCGATTGGTAGCAGTCGAGGGGGGGCGATTTCTAATCGCCCATTCGATTGGTAGCAATCGAGGGGGGGCGATTTCTAATCGCCCATTCGATTGGTGGCAGTCGAGGGGGGGCGATTTCTAATCGCCCGTTCGATTGGTGGCAGATTGTCGCTCCGGAGTCCGGCGGTTAGGAAACCGCCGCCCCCGGTTGGGAAACCGCCGCCCCCGGCTGGGAAACCGCCGCTCCTCCTACGTGTCCAGCAGCCGGTCGATGTCCGGGTCGAGCACAGGCCGGGGCGATGCCAGAGAGATCCCGACGAACAGGGTCAGGGATACCAGCAGCGAAATTGCGCCCGGGTCGATGCCCCAGGGAACTTGGGCGTCGAGCAGGCGAAACGCGAAATTGATGGACAGGCTGACCAGAATGGCGGTCTTGGCCGCCAGCGCCGTGGCCCGCTTCCAGTTCAATCCCAGGGCCACGACCGGGACCAGGGCCGCGGCAAAGGTGCCCCAGCCGAAGGCGCCCAGAATGGCCACCAGGTCACCGCTGTAGAGGGCGAAAACCGAAGCCACGGAGGCGATGATCACCGTGGCCGTCCGGGCCCAGAACAACTCGTTTCCCAGCGACCGTCCCCGGAGCGCCCGGGGAATGTCGTGGACCACGGCGGCCGCGCCGATGTTCAGAAAGCCGTCGGCCGTCGACATGATGGCCGCGAAAAGGGCCGCGAAGACCAGCCCGGCCAGGACCGGGGGCACGTAGTGCGCGAGAAACTGCGGAGCAGCCGAATCGGCCCCCTCCAGTTCCGGATGCATCCCCCGGATCACCAGGGCCCGCATGGCCAGGCCGATGCTGACCCAGAGCAGCGCCGACACGGCGTATCCGAGGGCGGCCACAGGCAGGATGTACTTGGCGTCCCGGATCCGCCGGTTCATCATCATCTTGGTGACGACGTGGGGTTGGCCGGCGACTCCCAGGATGAAGAGCAGGTACCAGGAGAGCCCCTGGAACGCTCCCAGTGTTCCCCAGGGGCTCATGGAACCGGCGTCGTCGGCCGAGATGGTCGAGACGATCCCGTTCCAACCCCCGGGGGCCACGTTGGCCGTCGCCAGGAAAACCAGCACGGCGGCGGCCACCATCACCAGTCCCTGGACCAGGTCCGTATAGACCGAGGCGATGATGCCCCCCGTCACGCAATAGAAGACCAGCACCGCGCAGGAGAAGGCCACGCAGGCCTCCATGCTGAAAACGCCGAGGCCGGCGCCTGCGACCAGGTCCCGGAGCACCGTGGCCATGGCCAGGATCTGGGTCGCCAGGTATCCCATGACCCCCAGGAGAATGGCGAGAGCGGCCAGGAAACGGCATCCCTCGCTGCCGTATCGCGCCGCCACCGCATCGGGCAGCGAGACCGGCTCCCTGAGCTCGGCCAGAAGCCGGATCCGCTTGGCCAGCAACGCGAAACAGAGGACGTAGCCCAGGGGAATGGACATCACCATCCAGACGGAGGTCATTCCCATCCGGTAGACGAGCCCGGGGCCGCCCACGAATCCGAACCCGCTCATGGTGCTGGAGAAGACGGCCAGGCCGGTGACCCAGACGCCCAGATCCCGCCCCGCCATGAAGAAATCCCGGGTGGAGCGTGTCCGGCTCAGGGCCCAAAGGCCGACGGCGATGCACATCACCATGTACAAGCCCACGAAGAGCAGGATCACCGAGCTTCGGGAGAGATCCATCACCCTCTCCCCTTCCCTCTTCGTGATCGGACCAGCCGGAGAAAATCGCGGTGGGCCTCCTCCGTCAGGATCCATCGGTCGAAGCTGACGACGTACAGAATCACGAAGTAGATGGGCGGCAGGATCCAGAGGAAGAAAACCATCACCACGGTCGGCGGAGGGAAGGACCAGAGAGAAGGCGCGACGGGATGGACGTGCGCCAGAATCATCCAGGAAAAAATTCCGGCGTGGAGGAGACCGCCCAGCAACAGGGGAACTCGCAGCAGGCCCGATCCCTTTCGTCCTGCCAGGCCCAGACCCAGGAGACAGAGAAACACGGCGATCTGCAGCACCCCCACCAGCCAGACACCGGCCAGGAGGGGGTCATTGTTCTCCCAACTCCACCCGCTCCGCTCCATGGTGGAAAATTGGGGATGATCGACGGGTCCCCAGTTGCTCCTGGCGCCATTCAGAATGAAGGCTCCCAGGACCAGGCTCAGCAAGGCCAGCAGGACCAGGAGCATCCACGTCAGCCGGGTTTGCGAATCTCTAGCGGACATTCCTGCATTACCCCGCAGGAGAAAAGAGCGGGACCAGAAAGACCAGCAGAATCAGAATCACCACCGTCAGTGGCGTCCCGACCCGGATGTAGTCCATGCTTCGATACCCGCCTGCCCCCATCACCAGGAGGTTGGCCTTGTGGCTGAACGGCGTCATGAAAGCGGCCGATGCGGCCAGACTGACGCACATCATGACCGTATGCGGGTCAAGTCCCAACTGGGTTCCGGCGTTCAGCGCCACCGGGGCCAGAAGCACCACCGCGGGAGCGCCGTCGAGGCACTGGCTCATCAGGCTCGTCAGCAGCACCAACGCGGCCAGGATTCCATACTCACCCCAAGGGCCCGCGACCCCGGTGACGGTATCGGCCAGTAACAATGCCGCTCCCGTGCGCTCCATCGCCGAGCCGAACGTCAACACGGCCGCCACCAGGAATATGGCCCTCCACTCGATGGCGCGGTAGGCCTCCTCCATGGTCAGAGTTCTAAACAGAAGAACGAGGCTGGCCGCCGTAAAGGCCGCAACGTGGATGGGTTGGAATCCGGTGACGACCATGGCAATCATCACCAGCAATCCGCCCAGGGCGAGCGGTGCCTTGTGGGTGCGGCGCGGCCGGCGTTCTACCCGGGAAAACAGGACCAGGTCGGGGTCGAGCCCCAGATTCCGAATCCGGTCCCAGGGTCCTTGCAGCAGCAGGGCATCACCGAAACGGAAGGAAAGATTCGCCAGATCCGAGTGGATGGGCCGTCCTTCCCGCCAGACGGCAAGGATCTGGAGGCCGAATCGATCCCGGAACTTCACTTCCTTGAGGGTGCGGCCCACCAGGGACGAGCGCGGCGCAAACGCCGCTTCGGCAAGACCCACGTCGTCCGTTTCCAGGGGGATTCCTCCGACACCGGGATCGAGCTCCACGTCATCCGTCCCGAGCCGCCGCACGATCTTGTCCGGGCTCCCCGAAACCAACAAACCGTCGCCTTCCCGGATCTCGGTATCCGCGAACACCCCCAAATGGGTCATGCCTCCGCGGATGACGGCGCCCACGGTGACCCCCGCCAACTCACCGATCCGGCTGTTGCCGACCGTGGTGCCGACCAGCGCGGAACCCTTGGGAACCCGGATCACAAAAAGTTGATCCCATATGTTTCTCAGCACGGACAATCCCACTTCCCTGACCCGAAAGTCGCTTTGGGAACGCAGTCTCTCCAATTTGGCCCGGGCCCCCAGTACCAGTAACTCGTCGTTTTTCCGCAATGTGCGCCTGGCCAGGTCGTCCTTCAGATACTTTCCACTCCGATGGATCGCCACCACGACGGCATCGAAGCGTTCGCGGAAACGAACTTCCGGAAGGCTCTTTCCCAGCAGGTCGGAATCGTCCGGCAGGCGGAGCCGAATCCCGGTCACCCCCTTCACCGGCCGCGGCAGTTCACCGGCCGTGGTCTGCTGAATCTTCAACTCCCGAACTTTCATCAGATCTTGAAGATCCGACCGGTTTCCCTCCACCAGCAGCACGTCCCCGCCCTTGAGAAGCGTGCCGGGTCCCAGTTCGACCCGTTTCGTCCCGCCCCGCAAGATCGCGACGACCTGAATCCCCAGGGCGGTGCCGAGCCGCGACTCCTCCAGCGAGACTCCAGCCAGCCGGGATTGGAGAGGAATCCGGATCGAGAACAGCCGTTCGTGCAACTGATAGACCTGGGACAAATGGGACGACTCGTCGGTGACGGGTCCCACCTCCCGCCGCGGAAGCAACTTTCGGCCCAGCGTCACCATGAAGAGGATCCCGGCGGCCAGGAGGGCCAAGCCGACCGGAGTAAAATCGAAGAGACCGAAAGGCTCCAGTCCCCGCTCCCTCATTATGGTCCCCGCCAGGATATTGGGAGGGGTTCCGACGAGGGTCGTGGTCCCACCCAATATGGATCCGAAGGCAAGGGGCATGAAGAGTCTGGACGGAGGAATCCCGCTCTGGTAGGCGATGCTTCCCACGGCCGGCATGAGAACGGCCGTCGCCGCTATGTTGTTCATGAAGGCGGAAAGCACTCCCGCGATTGCCATCAGGATCACGATGAGAGGGATTTCCCGGCTTCCAACGAGCGAATAAACGATCCCTCCGGCACGGTCGGCCACGCCCGTGTGCAGAAGCGCGGCACTGACGATGAAAACGGACATCATGGTGATGACCGCCGGTGAAGAGAAGCCGGTGAACGCTTCTGCGGGCGTGACGTATCCCGCCAGGGTCAGGACCACCAGGCCGAGGAACGCCGTCAGATCGACCGGAAGCTTTTCGGTCAGGAACAGGTAGGCCATGACCGCAAGGAGAACAAAAAGGAAACCGATTTCCGGGGTCATAGCCGCAACTCTCTAATAACACCGGCTCACGGAACCGGTCAATCCGGCTTGGCGGAGCGGCAGCGAAACAATCCCAACCCGTTCACGTACTGGATGGGTGAAAGTCATGAGCAAGACACGCACTTGGAAACGTTAGAGGAGGTAGATCGGAAATGTCTCTACAGAGTCGGATCGTCCCATTGTTTGCCGCGGTTGTCGGGTTGTTCTGGATGGGCACGGAATCCCTCGCGGCCCAGGCTCCGGACTTCTCGGGGAACTGGATTCTCAACGAGGACAAGAGCGAGATGCCGCGTTTCGGCCGCGGCCGCGGCGGGGGCCGGGACGGCGGATTCCGGGGCGGCGGCCGCGGTGGCGGCGGTCGAGGCGATGGGGGCCGGGAGGGTGGCTTGCGAGGCGGCCGGCGCGGCGGCGGCCGGGGTGCCGCAATGGCCCCGTCGCGATTGTCGGTTCAGCAGGATAGCGATACTCTGACCGTCGTCCATGAAAGGAGACGAGGCCAGTCCCGGGAGATGACTCTCAAGCCCGGCTCCGGCCCCCAGGAAGTCTCCTCCTTCATGGGGGTGGCGACCGTGGAGGCCAAGTGGAAGGGCTCGGAACTGGAAGTCAAGCAGGTCCAGGAACGCGAGACTCCCAGGGGCAACTTCAAGATCGAGCAGAAGACACGGTGGAGCCTCTCGGACGACGGCAGGACCCTGACCACGAAAGTCACGCTCAAGACGCCCCGGGGTGACATGGACCATACTCTGGTCTACGACAAGGAATGATCCACAATCCTTCATCCAACACGCAACGCCACCGCTGGGTGGTTCCGGCGGTGGCGGCGCTGCTCTGCTTGATTCCCTGTTCCGGAGTTCCGGACCCGGACCTCCTGCAACGCCTCGCCCGCGTGCTCGAGCTGAGAAAGGAACTCCTGTCGGGCTACTCGGTGGAGGTGGAGAACCGGACCGTTGCCAACACGCCCTTCGGAAATCAACGGTTCGATTTCCGGGAACGCCACTACCTGGGAAGCACGGAAGAGTTCAAGAAGGAGATCCTGAGCCTGACGCGCAACGGCCAGCCCATGGACCCAACCTCCCGCCGCCGCCGGGGCGGACGTTTCATGAATGCGCTCGGTCCGCTGGAAGGCCTCGACATCCTCACCTCTCAGGATTTCCTCAGGAAGGCGGAGATCGTAGGACCCGGGCAGGTGGACGAACGGCCCGCCGTCGAGGTGAAGACGGAGCCCAAGATCCGTGGCCTGAAGGTTCGGGAGGCCCGCATCTGGATCGACCCTGAGACCGCCATGCCGCTCCGGGTCCGGATGCGTTTCTCGGCCGGCGTGTTCATCAGCGACGCCCGTCTCACCCTG
The DNA here is from genome assembly GCA_028874215.1 of Acidobacteriota bacterium. NCBI lineage: Bacteria > Pseudomonadati > Acidobacteriota > Acidobacteriota bacterium. Next base: position 211,176 of record JAPPLF010000080.1, on the reverse strand, counting down.
AACCTGGCTCTCGACTCCAACCAGGGAATCACCGTGCCGCGGTTCCAGACGGCCACAGTCACCATGGGGGGCTTCGGCCGGCGGGGTGGGTTTGGAAGAGGAGACCGCCCGGGCCGTGGAGGAGGCGGCGGCGGCAGGATGGGCTTCGGCGGAGGGATCGAGATCGAGACTTCCCAGGCATGGAAGGGATATCAGTGGGGCCTGGAGTTCGAGAAGGACTTCTTCAAGGCCGGGGCCGGGCCCGCGCCTTCCCGGCAACGCCGGCCGCGACGCCGGAATGCTCTCGAAGAGGATCCCTTCGAAGAGATCCGCATCGGGGATCAACAGAGCTTCGGCGGCCAGGACCGGAGTCTGCAGGAAACCACCGAGGAAGTGTTGATCCAAGGAGCTTCGCTCCGCCAGGGAGGCGGTTTCGGCGCCAGCGAGAGTCAGATCATGGGCGCCGTCATGGGCCGCGGGGGGCGCGGCGGCCGGGGCGGATTCCGCGGTGCCCGCATCGCCGGCGGCCGCGTCAACCGGGTTCAGGGCTCCGTTTCCATGGGTTTCTCGGGATCGGCGCTCGACGCGAAACCCTATTCCCTGGACGGTGGAGAAACGCCGGACCCGGACTACGTTTCGTGGAACGCGGGTGTGTCCGCAGGCGGCCCCCTTTCCGGTCAGGACGATTCGTCGAGGAGATCCTTTTTCGGCCGCCGCCGTTCGTTTTTCTTCGTCGACTTCAACGCCAACTGGGGAGACGAACTGAGAACCCGGTACGCATCGGTTCCCACAGCCGCGGAACGGCAAGGGGACTTCTCCCAAACCACTTATCGAACCGGTCCACTGGCGGGCGAACCGGTCCGAATATTCGATCCCTCCAGCGGGCAAGCCTACGCCGGGGCATCGCTGCCGGGTGACCGGCTCAATCCCATATCCCAATCGCTGCTTGCCTTCTTTCCCCTCCCCAACCGCGGCGATCCCTATCTCAACTACTTGAACACGGAACCCTTGGGCATTGCCGGAAACCGATTGAATTCCCGGATCTTCCACTCCCTTTCCGACTCGCTGCGCCTGACGGGAGGCTACAACTTCAACCGCAGCGACCGGGATGAATTCAACGCTTTTCCGGCCCTTTACGGACGGGGCAGCGAACGCGGACAGAACCTTTCGCTGAATCTGATCCAAACCACGGCGGGTGGCCTGCTGCACAACGTGCGGGTTCGTTGGAACCGGAACCGGAACCGCCGGCTCAACCCGTTCGCCTTTCAATCCAACGTGAGCTCCGATCTGGGCATCCGGAACACGTCGATGGCCCCCATCGATTTCGGGCTCCCCCAGATTCAGTTCACCAACTACACGTCGCTCTCCGATGGAAGCTCCTCCTTGAACATCCGGGAGACGCATTCGGTGAGCGACTCTCTTCAGTTGACCTTCGCGGGGCACCATTTCCGCATCGGCGGGGAGGTGGCCTGGAACCGGCGGAATCAGTTGGGCAACCCGGAAGGCGCGGGGGTCCAGATCTTCGCCGGGGTGGCCACCAGCGCCTACGGTTCGGGCCGCCCGGTGTCAGGGACCGGATACGACTTCGCCGACTTCCTGCTCGGCCTGGCCCAGAGCAGCCGGATTCAGTACGGCAACAGCGACCACTACCTGAGGGCCCCGGAGTACTCACTCTTCATCAACGACAACTGGAGAATCCACTCCAGGCTTACCCTCCAGTGGGGCCTCCGCTACGAATACGTGGCGCCTTGGGTGGAGTTGTACGACCGCATGGCCAACCTGGACGTGGCGCCTGGGTTCCAGGCGGCGGCGACCGTATTTCCAGGAAGCCGGGGACCCTTTTCGGGAAGCGTTCCGCGAGCGCTGATCCAAGACGACCGCAACAACCTGGCCCCGCGCGTCGCGCTGGCCCTCCGGCTCAGGTCCGGCCAATGGGCGTCCGTCCTCCGCGCCAACTACGGGATCTTCCATCCCCACGAGTCCTACGCCGCCCTGACCGGAGAGCTGATCTCGCAGCCTCCCTTCGGATTCGCGATCCAGGAAACGGTGGCCGGACAAGACTTTCTTCCCATCGAATCGGCATTCTCCAGCGATCTTGAGGAGGACGTCCCCAATACCTACGCGGTGGACCCCCACTTCCGCCTGCCCACGGTGCAGACCTGGAACCTGAGCCTGCAACAGTCGCTCCCCCGCAACTTCTTCCTCAGCCTGGGGTACGCCGGCTCGCGGGGGACGGGCCTGGAACTGCTCCGAGCCCCCAACAGGCTCCTGGACGGGGTTCAACGGATCCACGACACGGCCCAGTTCCTGTTTCTCACTCCGGGGGCCTCTTCCTATTTCCACGGGCTCCAGGTGCTGGCGGTGCGGCGGGTGCGGTCCGGCTTCACGCTGAACCTCCGCTACGAGTACGGCAAGTCGCTGGACAACGCGGCCACGCTTTCGGGAGGCGGCCGCGTGGTGGCCCAAAACGACGACGACCTGAACTCGGAGTGGGGACCCTCCAACTTGGACCGGCGCCACAGCTTGCGCTTGGGCGGTTTCTATGAACTCCCCTTCGGAGACCGCCACCGTTGGCTCCGGGACCGGGGAATCCTCAGTTCCATCTTCAGCAACTGGTTTGTCAACACGAGTCTCACGGTCAACAGCGGCCGTTTCCTGACGGCTCGCGTCCTGGGCAACCAGATCAACAACAGCGGCAGCGCCTCCCAGGCCAGCGAGCGGGCCAGCGTGACGGGGCTTCCCGTCATGCTGGACGCTTCCCAACGCTCCACCGGAGCCTGGTTCAATACCGCGGCATTCCGTCTTCCCGACCCGGGGAGCTTCGGGGACGCCGGACGCAACACCATCCAGGGTCCGGGATCCTGGACCATCGACCTGAGCCTGGCCAGATCCATCCCGGTGGGAGGCGAAGGGATGCGGCTGATCCTGCAGGCCGATGCCACCAACCTGCTGAATCATGTCAACTACACGGGGTTGAACACCATCGTGAACTCCCGCGGGTTCGGGCAAATCACGTCGGTCTCACAGATGCGGCGGATCCAGTTGCGGCTGAGATTCATGTTCTGACGCCATGGTTTCCGAGTGCGAATGAAGCGAACTGCCGTAACTCGTACCAGGCGCTGTCCGAACCGGTCCGCGTCCGGCGCCCGGCGCCCGGCTCGGTTGGTCGCTTCCGCCATCGCCTGTCTTCTCGCCTGGAACGTCCTTTGGAGCCAGGACTCCCCCATCCGCTTCCGGGTGAGGACAAATCTGATCCTGGTGGACGTCCAGGTCAGGGATTCGGACGGGCGCCCCGTCCGGGGCCTGAAGGCGGAGGACTTCACCCTGATCGAGGAGGGAGTCTCGCAGAAGATCGGGTACTTTCAGGAGGTGTTCCTGCCGCTCACCAGCGAGCGCGTCGCCTTCGCCCGGGCCGAACCCGAGACCGCGCCCGCGACCTCTCCCACCGGACCCGGCGACGACTATCCGGCCACGCCCGAGAAGCGTTACCTGATCGTCCTCTTCAACTTCTCCAACGCCAACATCCAGGACTCGCGAATGATGCGCGAGTCGGCTCTCCGGTTCCTGGACCGGCAATTGACGCCGCAAGACGCTGTCGCCGTCCTGGCCTACGACCAGGGACTCCAGCTTCTCGTGGATTTCACCTCCGACCCCGGAGAATTGTCCCGGGTCCTGGGAGGCCTGTCCCAACGGGATCGGGAAAGCGACGTGTCGTTGCCGGATGATGATTCCGACGCGGCCGCCGACGGGGAGTTTCTGGCCGACGAGACCGAGTTCGCCCTGTTCGAGAGCAATCACCAGCTCAGCGCCATCCAGGCCATCGCCGACGCCTTCCGGGACGTGCCCGGAAGGAAGGCCCTGGTCTATTTCTCTGCCGGACTCACCAGCCGCGGAATCGAGAACGACGACCAGCTCCGTTGGACCGCGGATCTCTGCAATCGGGCCAATATCAGCATCTACGCCGTCGACGCCCGAGGGTTGGTGGCCCTCTCCCCCGGGGGCGGAGCGCAGCGTTCGGGAGGGGGACAGGGCATCTTCACGGGCCGGGCGGACCTCAATCAACTGGTCCGGCTCAGCCAGTCGCGCGAGGGGCTGATCACCCTGGCCGCCGATACCGGCGGTGCGGTGCTCCTGGACGACAACGACCTGGGGAAGATCTTCCGCAAGGCCCAGGAGGATTCGAGCCACTACTACCTTCTGGGGTACTACGCTCCGGCCCCGCCCCGCGACGGCCGTTTCCGCAAGGTCGAGGTCACCGTCAGCCGTCCCGGGATCCGCCTGGCCTACCGGCAGGGTTACTATGCGGACAAGCCTTACGCGGCCTTGAGCAATCCCGAAAGGGAATTCAAGCTGCTCCAGACCGTCCTGGAGGGTGACCCCAAGGTTGAGTTTCCCGTGGAGATCTCGGCGGAATACTTCCCCGGCTTCGAGGGAGGGTTCCGGGTTCCCGTCCTGGCGGCGTTCGATCGCACCGAGTTCCCGTCTTTCGCGGAATCCGGACGGCTCAACCTGGAAGTGATCATCTTGGCGCGCGACCTGAAGGGCGTGGCGCGGGCCGGACTCCGGGACCGGGTGGAAATCCGGCGCCGCAACGAGGGAGAGAAGGATACTCGCTTCGTTTACCAGAACCTTCTGGTCCTGGGACCCGGCCAGTACGTGCTCCGGGTGCTGCTTCGGGACAACCGGTCCGGGCTGTTGTCCCAGATGGACCACCGGTTGGACCTTCCGTCCCACCGCGAGGTCCGGTCCAGTTCCCTGGTGTTGGCCGGAAAGCTGGAGGAATCGACGGCTCAGTCCCGCTACCGGATCAAGACGGGCAAGCAGGTGGCCGAGATCGCCAATCCCCTGGAAATCGGAGCCCGTGTTCTGATTCCCCGGGTCGGGTCCCGCTTCCACCCGCACGAGACCCTCTACGTGCACGGCCAGGTGGAGACCGCCGGAAACCGTGGCGGGGAATACAGGATCTTGATTCTGAACGCCGGAGGAACGAACATATACGAAGGAGCATGGAAGGCCCTTCCCGGGGGATTTGAGAGTGCCGCCAGCGTCAATGCACGGCTTCCGCTGCAACAGCTCGGTCATGGCAAGTACCGGATCGTGGTGGAGGTGCGCTTCTCCGAATCTCAGGGCCATCGTCTGGCTGAGGACTTCCAGATCGTCCCCGATGGGGTCTGAATTCGTGGCCGTCCGTTGATCATCGAGGTTCACTCATGAGGAAATCGATCCTGCTTGTTTCCTGCATCCTGTTGCTGACCACCGCCCCGGTCTGGCCCCGAAAATTCTGGAAGGAATCCGCGTACTCCGATTGGTCCGAGAAGGAAGTGATGCGGATGCTCAACAAGTCTCCCTGGGCGAAGGAGATGACCATCAGCTTGCAGCGGTCGCGGGGCGTCACGGGAACCACCATGAGGACGGGCCGCCGCGACGGACCCAACCGGTCGGGCCGGGGTTTCGGGTCCGGTGGCGGTCTCGGCGGCGGCGGGGGAGTCGGTGGCGGTCGTGGCGGTGGCGGTCGTGGCGGTGGCAGAGGGTTCGGCGGCCGCGGCATGGGCAGGGGCTTCCCCCCCGCCGTGAATTTGACGCTGCGCTGGTACAGCGCCCTGCCCATCAAGCAGGCTTTCGCGCGGGCCCGCTTCGGCGAACAGGCGGAGTCGACAGCCGAACTGGCCGAGTTCCTGGCACCGGAGGTGAACTACATCATCATCGGCGTTTCAGGACTGCCGGCCCGCATGACCCGGATTCCGGCCGACCGGCGGCAGGCCGTCGTAGAAAGGCTCAGGTCCGAATCTTTCCTCAAGATCAAGGGCCGCGAGCCGATTGCACTCGAGGCCGTCCAGATGCAAAAGGACCAGGTTCACCTTCTGAACGCACGAACCGGGCAGTCCGGCTTCGAATTGATCTTCGTCTTTCCGCGGCCCACGTCGAATCCAATTACCTTGAAGGAAAAGAACATCGAGTTCGTCACCCGGCTCATGGGCCGCAAGGTGTCCAAGAAGTTCAAGCTCAAGGACATGGTCTTTGACGGCAAGCTGGAGCTTTGACGGCGGGGACGGAGTCGACAGGCGCCTGAAGGAAGACCTGCCCCCCAAGCAGGAACTGGACCGCCCCCGAAAACCGCACGGAAGTTCGCTACGATGCGGAGTGGCTAGAACGCCACGCTCAGCGTAAACCCGCCCCAGAGCGTGTCCGCCAGGTCGGCGCCGGTCGCCTTGGGCACTTCCCGAGGATCCTGAAACTGGCTGTCGCGAATCTCCTGACCGATGAGGCCGCTGTAGGTGACGAAGAAACCCGCGGACCAGTTGTCGTTGATGGTGATGGGAAGAGTCGCCGTGAGACTGGCGTCATGAAGACCGCCGGAACTCACGCCGTAGTAGAAGTCGGTGAATCCGGTGTTCACCATCGCCAACGTCGCCGACAGATCGAAGCTGGAGAAGACGTCGTGGTTGAGGGGAAAACTGTGTCCGGCAGCCATCTGAAAATACAGCCCGGTACTGCCGCCGTTGCTCGTCTCGTCCACGTCGACGTAAAGAGTGAACGAAGGGGCCAGCGGCGCATTGTCCAAGGTCACTCCCCCGTAGATCTCGGTCGTCGACGCCAGTGAAGCCGAGCGCTCGGGAAACGTATATAAGATCGTACCGACGCTGATGGTGGCGCCTTCCACGGAATGATCGTAGGAAAACGTGTAATCGACCTCGGAAAATTTTCCCTTCAATCCGTCACCCGGCTGGATCGGCAACGCATCACCCGGGTTCACGGCGGTCAGATCCATGGTTCCCCAGATATTGGCGGAGAAACCGCCGATGCCCAGTGTGAACGCCGGTTGCATACTCCAGTCGTTGGTCAACCGTTGCCCGCGCCACAGGTACTTGCTGACCATGGCGACGTCGCCGCCCGCCGAATAGATGGAATCCTGTGCCGCCGCCATTCCCTGAAACCCGAACACCAGGATGGCGAGAGAGGTGATTTTCTTCTTCATAAGCTGCAACTCCGTTCCACGTTCACACGTAAGACTAATTAGCGCCGAACACTGTAGCGAGCGTAGAGAAATTCACCGTTGAAGCCGAACGGGGCGGACCGGCACGAGAATACGAAGATGTCCGGCGAGTCGATGATCAAGTTGCCGGAGGGATCTTCGAGTCGCCCACTCCGCGACTGTCCAACTGTGTTCTCGTCGGGAACAACATTGAACAGGTAGTGGACACCGAATGTCAACAACCTAACCAATCCAGATGAGGTCCGGGCTCTTCTCCCCGGCCGCCTTTTGGAATAATTCAACGACTGCGGGGTGACAGGTGAAGACCAGGATCTGGTTGGTCCGCGACAACTCCACAAAGGCCCGGGCCGCCCGCAGGGCACGGTCGGGATCAAAGTTCACCAGAACTTCGTCCACGACGACAGGCAACGGCTCCGTCCGCAGGCCCAGTTCCCGGATCAATCCGAAACGCAAAGACAGGAACAACTGCTCCCGCGTGCCCCGGCTCAACTCGTCCGGCGATTTGCGGTGACCCGCGCCTTCGGTGACGATGATGGTCCGTTCGCCCAGGGGAGCGTAGACCTGAGGGTACCGGTTCCCGGTGATGCGATCGAAGAATCTCTCCGCATGCCGGACAACGCCGGGCTGCCGCTCCTTCTCGAACTTGCTCTGCGCCGATTCCAGCAGTTGTTGGACCAGCGTTCGAATGACCCATTCCCGGGCATGGCCCCGGATCTGTTCCAGGAGCAGGTGCCGTTCCATCCGCCATCCTGAGGACTGTTCCTCTCCGATGAGCCGATCCAGATCGCTGCGGATGCCGCCACGCTCGGTGGACAGGGACTGGATTTCCTTGTCGGCTTCGTCGAGTTCATCCCGGACCTGGTTGATCCGGGCCAGGATCGACTGAAGGTCGATATTTTCGAGTCTTTGCATCAGCGAGTCCAGGCGTTCTCCGGGGCCGCTGATGCGCTGGAGCCGGCTCAGAACCTCTCGCCTCCGCTCGCCCAACTCGGCGCGCTGCCGGAAGCGCTCGGCGCGCTTCCGAAAGTGTTCGGCATCCGTGGCGCCGCCGGACCCAAGAAGCCGCCTCAACTCGGATTCCGCGGCAGCGAGCCGTTTTTCCCGCTCTTTCAGCTCCGACTCCGCCGTGTGCAACTCCGTGGTCGCGTTGGCCCGATCCCGCAACTTCCGGCGGACCCGTTCGTCAAGGTCGATCAAGGCGTCAGCCGTCCCGCCGACCGCATGGGCGTCGCCAGGATCGAAATCGACATCGAAAGAGGAAGCCAGCGGCCCCACCATCGCCGCGTAGGAATCGATATCCTCGCGAATGCCCGCGATGCGCTGGCGCCAGTTTCGAACCTCGGCGAATCGGTTTCTCCCCAACTCGATCTGTCCTCGGAGCTCTCCCATGGCTTCCGGCGTGAAGGTCGTGTGCAAACTGCGCTCTTCAAGCCAGGCGCGCCAGGCCATTCTCGCAGCGTCGACCCGCGCCCGCGCCCGCGCCACGTTCTCTCCCGCTTCGTCCTTCCTGGCCGCTCGCTCCCGCATGGACTCCTTCGCCTGCTTCAAGACCTGACGCAACCGTTCCCGTTGTGCGAGTCGCAGGTTCTCTGCATCCAAAGACTCCTCGGCATCGGTGAGGACGGACTCATTGATCTCCTTGAGCCCCATCTCGAGGGCGGTCTCACCCAGCTCGGCCCGCATGTCCAAGTGCCGGCGGCGGGCATCTTCCAGCGAACGCCGGATCGGATCCGCAATCGGCGATTCCGCCGTCCCTGCGCCGGCGCGGTTCCGGACAAGGAAGTAGACGGCCAGGGCGATCAGGATCAGGCTCGTGACCACGCCCATGACCAGAATCGCCCCGCCCCCCATGACTCCCGCCACGGCAAGGACGATGCCAATAGCCGCGCAGAGCACCGCGAGCCACATCATGGCGTTCCCGGCTGCCGGTGAACCCGCTCGATAAACGCCATCCAGTTGCCGCTTCAGGTCCGAAGCCCGCTGCACCTCACGCTCATACCGGTTCAACTGCGCCCTGGCCCTGCGGACCTCGGATCGGCGCCTTCTGACCCCGTCGGCGTCGTACTCCGGCCTTGGGTCCGCTTCCAACTCCTTTTTCGCTCTATCGACCGATTGGGACGCCTCCTTCAGCAGCCCTTCCGCCTGCTCATGGGCCGATTCACTTCGCCTCAGCCCTTCCCGTGCCCGCCGCAGCCGTTCTTCGTGCTCGGATATCTCCTCACGGACGGCGAGCGACAGGTCGAAGTGTTCCAGCCGCTGTTCGTCCCAGTCCGGTCCCAACTCCTGAATGGTCTTGAGCAGATCGTTCCGGTAGTTCTCAAGTTCCGCCTGACGCTTTGGAAGGTCGCGCACCGATTTGTCGAACGCCCCTCGGAGCCGTGCCAGATTCCTGATTTCTACTGCGCTGTCAACGATGGCGGCATGCTCGATCCGGACCGTCGTCTTTGCTCTGGCTTCCTCGACGCCGGTACGGGCGGAGTCGTATTCCCGCCTGGCGCCCCTCAAACGCTCCTCCAGGGCTTCCAGGCGGCGTATTCCGTCGACCGGAAAATCCTTGATTACCGGAAGTTCGACCAATTGCCGATCGACGCCGATCAGGTCGTTCCAATCCTCCCAGGCATCCTGCAATTGGCGCCGATGATCGAGACGGCTCTGGCCCCGGCGCCGGACCCGCTTCAGGTCCGAGAGCCTTGACTCGACCTCCTGGAGACGGGTGGTGAGGCGTCCGAACTCGACGGCATTGTTGGCGACGTCTCGAAGTCTCGCCTCGACTTCATCCAACTTTCTGGCGGTCCGCGCAATCCGGTTGACGCTGCCCCCTTTGAGGAACAGCGTTGCACGCTCCGCCTGGAGTTTCTTCACGGCCTGGGGAAGCTTGGTGACTCCCATGCCGGCGCTGTAGATCTGGCTGTTCACGCTGGATTTCCCCAACAGGTCGCCGCTGTGGAGATCTTCGAGGGTGAAGGCAAAGACACTTTCGAAGACGTCGCGGCCATGGTGTCCCAACAACTGGGCCAGGACTCCCTTGTCGAGGACTTCTCCGTTCCCGCCAGTGACCGTCACGGGACCGGCGCCCCGGCCCTGAACGCGATGGACCACGTAGCGTCCGCCGTCGCCTCCGACCAGGTCGATACTTCCGCCGTGACGGCCCCCGGACAACGGCGGATAGTGGCGGTGTCCGAGCCGCCGGGGGAATCCGAAGAGAATGGTGCGGATAAACGCCAGGTAGGTGCTCTTACCCGCTTCGTTGGGGCCGTAGATCAGCGTGAGCGGATTGTCCAACGGCCCCACGGAGTGATCGGCAAATCGCCCGAAGCCGTCGATCCGGAACCCCTGAATCCTCACGGCACGTCGTCCTCGACCAGCAGATTCAAGGCCATGGACTCGGCCTCGTCCAACAGGCCGGAGAGAGCGGGATCGTCCGGAACGGCATCCTTGAGGTAACGCCGGTACTTCCAATGGTGAAAGAGGTCCGAGAGGCTCTCCCTCAACTTCCCCAGCAACTCGGGATCCTTCTTGGCCTGGTCGCAGAGGCGGAGCAGATCCGCCACGAAATCGGAGCCCTGAAGCCTCTCCTCCCGATCAAACGGCCCCGCCGTCCGGTCCTCGATTCGCTCGCACCAGGCGAAGGGGTGCAAATCGGCGGACGCGCGATTCAATTCGTCCGTCAAGTCGTCGATGGATCCGGGTTGGCGGAGGAACCGGTGCAGGCCTCCACGACCGCTCAGCGTCATCCGCAACACCAATGAACGGCCCTCTCCCTGCTCGAGAGCTTCCCCGACACGCCGGTGCAGATCATCCAGCAGATTCTGCTCCGTGTCGGTCTCGGCGATATCGACAATCAACCGCTCCCAGCGGACGGTGTCGACGGGACGGAACTCGAGCCCGATCCGGCCCGATTCGTCCACCGTCACCAGGTACACTCCGCGGGCCCCCGTCTCATTCAGGTGCCGGCCCTGTGGATTCCCCGGGTAGACCACGGTCGGGCTCTGCGTATTCAGCACGCGCCGGGTGTGGACATGCCCCAGAGCCCAATAGTCGACCCCCGTGTCGGCCAGGTCGCTCAGAGTGCAGGGAGCGTAGGCCAAATGGTTCGCGTCGTTGTCCACGTTCGCGTGCAGCAGACCGACGTTGAAAAACAGGGGATCGACCCGGCCCATCCGGCGGACCAGGTTCCTCTTGACGTTGCGGGTCGGATAGCTCACTCCATGTACCACGGCGCGTCCCGGCTCATTCTCGAAGACCTCCACCGCCTGGAATTTGGAGCCGAATCGATGACAGCTCGGCGGGTACCGCAGTCGCGCCTCCCATCCGTCCAGGGGATCGTGGTTGCCATGGCAGACGAAGGAACGGATCCCGTTTTGGTGGAGCCGGTCGAGCCCTTCAATGAACCGGCGCTGAGCGCGGAGGCTGCGGTCGGCTCCGTCGTAGACGTCCCCCGCAATGAGAAGTGCGTCAACTCCTTCGGTGATGCAGAGATCGACGATGTTTTCGTAGGCGTCGAATGTCGCTTGCCGAAGGCTCTTGGCGACATGCTCCGGAACGCTGGACTTCAACCCGGTGAAAGGACTGTCCAGATGCAGATCGGCAGAGTGTACGAAGCGAAACGGCTTCACGATGATTTGGATGATTGGAGGCTTTTTTTGCCGTCAGTGTAGCCGAAATTCACGGCGGTTCGCCAATACTCCGACAGGAGATCAAGGAGCCGCACCGATGGCGTAGAGGTATTTTTCGCCCCGCAGAAAGAGCTGGCGGCCCGCCAGAGCCGCCGAGGCGTTGAAGCGGTCCTCCAACTGATTGACCGCCAGGGCACGGGGCGTCTCCTCATGACTCAGCACCAGAGTCGTCCCCTTCAGGTCCGTGACGTAAACCCGTCCTGATGCGGCCACCGGCGACGCGTAGACGTTGCCGATCCCGCCCAGCCGCATCGGACCGGGCCGATCCTGTCCGGTCCGGGCTTCGACCCGTGTCAACACGCTCTGGTAGTGCGCCAGGAAATACAGGGTGCCGTCATACAGCAAGGGTGAGGGAACGTACGGTGTGGTTTGTTGCCGAGTCCAGGCCACCCGGTCCGTTCCCGTAACGTCTCCCCGCGCGCCGTCCAGGCGAATCGCCAGCAGGACACGTTTCTCGTAGCTGCTCCCCACGAAGGCCATTCCGCCGCCCGCCACGGGAGAGGCCACGATATTGGCTGCCAAACCGCCGCACTCCCAGATCACCTCGCCCGTTTCCAGATCGTATCCGCGAACCCGGCTAGTGCCGGCGACGATGACCTGAACCACGCCGTTCTGCTCGACGGCAATGGGGGTCGCCCACGAGGTCACCTCGTTACGGGGGATCTTCCAACGTTCTTTTCCGGTCCGCTTGTCCAGGGCGACGACGAACGATTGGCCTTCGTGGTCCCAGTTGACGACCAACGTGTTTCCGTGCAGGACTGGAGAGTTCCCTTCCCCATGGCCGTGTCTGGTCCTCATCACCCCCAGTTGCTTCTTCCACTGCACCTCGCCGTCCGGGCTCAGACAGTAGATCCCCTGGGAGCCGAAGTACGCCAGCACCCGCTGACCGTCGGTGAGCGGTGAGGCGGAGGCCAGACTTGCAGTGTAGTGCCCTCCCTCGTGGGGCAGGCTGGTGCGCACGGCCCGTTTCCAAACCACCTCTCCGCTGCCCCGGTCCAGAGCCAGAACCGTGAAGGCTTGGCGGCGGGTCACGGGAAGGTTTCCATGGGAACCGGGCGCGTCATCGTAGATGGGGCCAAGCGCCTTTCCCACGGGAACGGCGGCTGTCACATAGATCCGGTTCCCCCAGACGATGGGCGTCGAGTGCCCGAGTCCCGGAAGTTCCTTCTTCCAGAGGAGGTTCCGGGATTCGCTCCAGTCGACCGGCGGATCGGCTTCAGGCCCGACTCCGGTCCCCAGAGGCCCCCTCCATTGAGGCCAGTAGCGGTCCGCCTCTCCCGATTTCCGGTCCTCGGCCCACGCAACGGAAAGGAGCAGAAAAAAGATCGCCAGGGTGGTTCGGGGCATAGCTAACAGAACGACGGACCTCATGCCAGGATTTCTTGGATGACTCTCCCTCCCACGTCGGTCAAGCGAAAGTCCCGTCCCTTGAAGCGGAAGGTCAGACGCGTATGGTCGAACCCCAGGAGTTGCAGGATCGTGGCCTGAAGGTCGTGCACATGGATGGAATTCTCCACGATGTGGAATCCCAGATCATCGGTGCGGCCGATGGTCTGGCCGACCTTGAGCCCTCCCCCCGCCATCCACATGGTGAAGGCCTGGGGATGGTGATCCCGGCCCATTTTCCGGCCCAACGCCACGTTGCTTTCCACCATGGGCGTCCGGCCGAACTCGCCCCCCCAGATCACAAGGGTCCGCTCCAGCAGCCCTCGTTGCTTCAGGTCCCGGACGAGTGCCGCTGAGGCCCGGTCGGTGAGTCCACACTGCCGAATCAGGCCTCCTCTGACGTCCGTATGGTGGTCCCAGCCGGAATGATAGACATTGACGAAACGGACTCCACGCTCCACCAGCCGCCGCGCCAGCAGGCAGTTGGCGGCGAACGACGGCTCTCCGACTTCGGCCCCGTACATTTCCAGCGTCGCCGGACTCTCCTGCGACAGGTCCATGAGTTCGGGGGCGCTGCTCTGCATCCGGTAGGCCAATTCGTAAGAGTTGATGCGGGTGGAGATCTCCGGATCGCCGATGATGCCGGCATGGTGGCGGTTGAGATTCCGCAGCAGGTCCAGAGTGTCCCGCTGGAGCCGATCGTCGATTCCGGGTGGATTGCTCACGTTGAGAACCGGATCTCCCTGGGATCGGAAGGGCACGCCCTGAAACACCGTGGGCAGAAATCCACAGCTCCAGTTGGCCTGTCCGCCACTGGTCCCGTTCCCCGTGCTCAGGACCACGAATCCGGGGAGATCCTCCGCTTCGCTTCCCAGCCCGTAGGTGACCCACGAACCCAGGCTGGGATGTCCAAGCTGTGAAGTGCCCGTGTTCATGAAAATCTGGGCGGGGGCGTGATTGAAGACGTCGGTGGTCATGGATTTGATGAAGACCAGGTCGTCGGCGATCCCGGCGATGCGGGGAATGATCTCCGAGAGTTCGGCTGCCGATTGTCCGTAGCGTTTGAAGGAAAAGCGGGAGGCCATGAGGTTGGCGTCCCGTTCAATGAAAGCGTATCGCTGATCGCGCACGACTTCCTGAGGGACGGAAGTCCCGTCGTACTTGAGGAGCTCGGGCTTGTAGTCGAAGAGGTCGAGCTGGCTCGGGGCCCCTGCCATGAACAGAAAGATCACCCGGTCCACACGGGGCGCGTCGTGGGGTTTCCGGGGCGTCATGGGATGGGACCGCGCCGCACCCGAGGCCAGACTTCGAGGCCCGGCCAAGAGGGCGGCCAGGGCAATCTTGCCCAGGCCGATGCCGCATTCCTGGAACAGATGCCTTCGCGTCAGATCTCGCAGCCAGCGATCCCGCACTCGACTACTCCTTGGAAATGGTCCGGTCGAGGTTCAACAGCACCCGTGCCACCGCAGTCCACGCCAGCAGTTCCTCCCGGTTCACGCCCACCGGAACGGGTCCCATCTCCGACCCTTGAGCCGGAGTCAGTCCAACGGCCCGAATCCGTTCCATCTGAGCCTCGTAGTAGGACCGGATCTGGTCCGACTCGAAGCGATCCGGTGGCCGGGAGAGGCATCGCCGGAAAGCATAGTCGATTCGTCCCGGTTCCGGCGCGTCCTGCAGAATCCTGAGAGCGAATCCCCGCGCCGCCTCCACGAACACCGGGTCGTTGAGCAGCGTCAGGGCCTGCAGCGGCGTGTTGGAACGTTCCCGGCGAAGACAGGTGGTCTCTCTCTGGGGTGCGTCGAACGTGGTGAAGGCCGGATAGGGAACGGTCCGCTTCCAGAAGGTATACAGTCCCCGCCGGTACCGGTCCTCGCCCTCGCTCACCTCCCACTTCTTCTCGCCGAAGACCAGGTCCGCCACGCCGGCGGGCTGGAGAGGGAACACGCTGGGACCTCCGACTTTTTGGCTCAACAGTCCACCCACAGCCAAGGCAATGTCTCGAATCGTTTCCGCTTTGACCCGAAATCGGGGCCCCCGTGCGTACAGGGCATTCTCCGGATCCTTCCCCAGCAGTTCCGGCGTCACTCTCGACGATTGCCGGTAGGTGGAAGACAGGACGATCTGCCGGTGCATCGCCTTCATGCTCCAACCCTGAGACATGAATTCGTCCGCCAGCCAATCCAGCAATGCCGGATGGGAGGGGCGGCTGCCCCGAAGGCCAAAATCGTTGATGGTGGTCACGAGTCCCCGCCCGAAGTAGCTGGACCAGAGACGATTCATGACGACGCGGGCCATCAGCGGATTCTCCCGGCTGACCAACCAGCGGGCGAAGGCGATCCGATCGCGATTCGTGTCCGCCGGCCAGGGATGGAGTACCGCCGGGACTCCCGGACTCACCTGCTCTCGAGGTTCGAGAAATTCCCCGCGATGACGGACCCGGGTGGTGCGCGGACCGGCGCGCTCCGCCATGACCAGAGTCGTGGGGTGGCGGGGCATCGCCTTCCGGAGCGCCTGGATCTCCTGCTGCTCCTCCCGCAGTTCCGGAGCCACCGAAAGGAAGTGCCGGAGGAGAGCCTCCCGGTCATCGGGCGTCGCGGAATCAGGCGAAGCCGACAGGATCGACTCGATGCGCAACGGCAGACCCGAACTCGACAGGGGGGATTTTCCGGCCGACAGGAATACCCGAAAACGTCCGATGGTATGGGTGTGAATGTGGTTCTGGACGAGTGTCACCTTGAACCGCTCGCCACCGGCCACGGTGACCGGTTCCTTGAACTCGTAGACGATGCTCTGCGGCATCCCCCGTTCCCGGTCGGGAGACCAGCCGGTCTGCGTGTCTCCGTCCAGGGTCATGCCCGGATGCAAATGGCGATAAAACGAGTCTGCGGTGGCTCGCCGGAAAGCGTATGGGGTCGATCCCTCCGGCGCCGAGGCGGAAATTCCTTGGACCGTGACCTCGCTGAGCATGAAGTTGCCCTCTTCCAGGACGGTCCCGCGGCCCGGTCCTCCTCCGGGCAGGCTCTCATGACCCAGGAATTCGATCCGCAGACCCGTGACGGTGGGCAGACCCGGTTCGACCTCGAACGTATACGTGTCCGAGTTGGGATGGTTTCCGCTCACCAGAACCGACGTATCGTCGAGCACGGTGAGCGTCGCCGATTTCTCCGAGACCAGTTTCAGAGGACGGCGCATCGACCAGGATCGAACCAGGCGGCGAGCCTCCTTTTCCCAGGCCTCGTATTTCGCCGCCATATGACGGCCGCGCTGTTCCTGCTCCGGAAGGTCGGGGCGATCGTGGGTACGATGCTCCTGCCCCGGAGAGATCCGGAAACGGCCCAGGTTTTTTCCGGCCCCGGCCAGTTGTTTCACGGTGACGACCAGATCCTCGCCGGAGGCCAAGCGCAGAGGTTCATCCAGGCGGAAGACGGCCCTGTGGTGGCCGTAAGTCCTGGACAGCCCCCAGCCCGTCTCGGGATCACCGTCGAGAGCCTTGGAAACCTCGAACCCCTGGCGCGACAAGGTCGCCGTCGGTTCTCCCAGGACCAACCGGCGCGGCGAGCCGTCTGCTCGGCCCTTCACATGCAGCTCGATTTCGGAGACAACGGCCTCCCCTTTTTTCCCGCGTCCGGGACCTTGCGGTGAGCCGTCCGGGTCATGAAAGACCTCGAGCCGGATCAGGTCCACCGCAGACGACGGGCGGACGACCCAGCGATAGACCTCCTGCTCCGGATTGGGACCCGAAGCTTCGATGGAGCCGTCCGGGCGCCGGGTGAGGTGCGCACCTCCCGACGACGTGACCACGCGAGGCGGCGTCGTGTCCCAGACGCTCCGGAAGCCATACGGAGGAAACTTCCCGGAGAGCTGAGACTCCAGGGAGCGGATTCGGCCCTGGATCTCTTTCCGTTTCTCGCCGACCCTCCGGTCCGGGACCTTCATTTCCGGTTCGTCCGCGTTGTTGAGAAAGGCGAGAAACCTGTAGTACTCCGTCTGGGTGATGGGATCGTACTTGTGGTCGTGGCACTGGGCGCAGGCCAGCGTCAGACCCAGGAATGCCGCCGCCGTCGTGTTGACCCGGTCCACCACGGAGGCAAACCGGAATTCCTCCACGTCGATTCCGCCCTCCTCGTTGAGCATGGTGTTGCGGTGGAATCCAGTGGCGATCCGCCCTTCCAGGCCCCGGCCGGGAAGCATGTCCCCCGCCAGTTGATCCACCACGAAGCGGTCGAATGGAAGGTCTCTGTTCAGCGCCCGGATCACCCAGTCCCGGTACGGCCAGATGGAGCGGACCCGGTCCTTCTCGTATCCGTTCGTATCCGCATACCGAGCCACGTCCAACCAGTCGCGGGCCCAACGCTCGCCAAATCGCTCCGACGCCATCAACCCGTCCACCATCCGTTCGTAGGCGCCTGGTTCGCCGTCTCCCAGGAACCGGTCCAGCTCCGCAAGGGTGGGAGGCAACCCGATCAGGTCCAGGTGAACGCGCCGCGCCAGGGTCGCCCGCGACGCTTCCGGAGACGGGCTCAGATGCTCGGCTTCAAGCCGTTCCAGAATGAAACTGTCGATGGGATTCCGGATCCATTCCCGAGGTTCGCCTGAGGGCAACGCCGGACGCTGCGGCCGGACGAAGGCCCAGTGGTTCTGATTCCGGGATGCCTTCCCCTCGGGCCATTCGGCGCCCTGGTCGATCCAACGCCGGATGAGTTCGATCTCGCTTCCGGGAAGCGGATCCGCAAAGGCCGGCATCCGCCGCGTCGTGGAGGAATCGCTTGCGGTCAACACTTGGATCAGAAAACTGTCCCGGCTACGCCCCGGTACGATGGGCGCCCGGCCCGATGCTCCGCCCTGCCAGGCCGCCTTCCGGGAATCCAGCCGCAGCCCACCCGACTGGACGCGCTCCCCGTGGCACGTGTGGCAGTTCTTCTTGAGAATGGGCTCCACGTCGCGGTTGAAATCGACTCGTTCGGGTCGGGACCCGCCAATCGCGGGCCCCAAAGCGAGAATCAGGGGAAGGCTGGGCAAAAACCGGCTGAGAGGCATGGGCAACCCGCAATGGAAATCATCACACACTCGACCGAAGCGTTCCAATGGTGGATGCGCAGACGCGGCGGCTGGCAGTTAAGCGTCGATCCTGCATCCCCGCTTCGGAAGAATATCGTACTATTTCCGCTGAAAGCCCAGGCTTGGCGCACCGGCTGCGGGCAGGAGAACGTCAGCATCGTCTTCGGGAGCGGGATTCTGTGATTTCGAGATGTCTGCGGCTTCTCCCGGCCGTCATTCTCCTCGTGTCCCTGGGGGAATCGGCGCAAGCCGGGGCCAAGCTGAAACCCGAAACAGTCCGGGGTTACGACCGGTATGTCCAAGACCTGGAGGCGAGTCTTGAAAAGCGATTCAGCGGGGAAATGCCGTTCCTCTGGTCTGACCAGGACCTCGAGAACCGGGCCGCGCTGAAGCGGGGCCGGATCCTGATCGACGAACTGAAAGACCTGCCTGAAGTCCCAGGCGCCAGGATCAACGTCTGGCTGGGAGCCGTCTTCATTCCCGGCGCGGTTTCCGCCGACGTCCTGTCGGTGCTGATGGATTTCGACCGCCACCGGGAATGGTACCCGGAAGTTCTGGATTCCAGACTCCTGAGTCGCGACGGGTACAGTCTCCGAGGTTACCAGCGCCTCAGAATGAAGAAGATCCTGACCGTGATCTTCAACACCGAACACGAGGTCGTCTATTCGCAGGTGTCTCCGAAACGCTGGCGTGGTGTGTCGCGCAGCACAAGAATCGCCGAGGTCAAGGATGCGGGAAAACCCAAGGAGCGGGAATTGCCGGTAGGCGACGACCGAGGCTTTATGTGGCGACTGAACGCCTATTGGCACCTGGAGGAGCGGGAGGGCGGGGTGGCCACCGAGTGTTGGGCCGTTTCTCTCTCCCGGAAGATTCCCTTTGCGCTCCGCTGGATGCTCAAACCGCTCGTGACAAGCGTCCCCCGCCAGGCTCTTCGAAACACGCTGCGAGGCACTCGCCAGGCCGTGACGGACAGACTCCGAAGCGGAGCGGGGAATGCGGAACGATGGGTCGATTGGGCGTATATCCGTGGTGAAGCGAGGTCCCACGCGACTGCGACGGTCACACCGGTTGATATGATTCCCGCGGGCCGTCGGTTCAAAGGGGGCAATGCGCCACCGATCCCCGGCGGCCAGGAGTAACGGTAGTGCCTGAGAATCCCCAGGCAATGGCGCGGCTGATCCACGAGTCGAGATCCGGAGATGGGAACGCCCTTTCTCAACTCTTCCCCATTGTCTATCAGGAACTGAGAAGGCTGGCCGGCAACTACATGCGCCGGGAGGCCCGCCAGACGCTGCCCGCCACGGCCCTGGTCCATGAGGCGTACCTTCGACTCCTCGGCGAGAAGCAGGTGCATTGGAAAGACAGAGCCCATTTGCTGGGTATCGCGGCCCGTTCCATGCGGCAGATCCTGGTGGAACGGGCACGAGCGAGAATGGCCCGGAAGCGGGGCGGCGGGCAGCATGCGGTGACTCTCATCGACGAGACTCTGGGCCAGAATGCGCGATCCATCGATTTCATGGCTCTGGACCAAGCACTGCGGGCTCTCGCCGAGTTGGATCCGAAACAGGCCCGACTCGTCGAGCTCAGGTTCTTCGGAGGCCTGACACTGGCGGAAACCAGCGAGGTCATGGGTATCTCCCCTGCCACCACCAAACGCTGGTGGGCGCTCTCCCGAGCTTGGTTGCGACGCGAGTTGAACGCATGAACCCGAAAACGTTTCAGCGAGTCAAGGAGATCTTCGAGGCCGCCTTGGAACACGATTCGGAATCGCGGGAGGACTTTGTCCGGCGGGAATGTTCCCCCGACACGGAGCTGACCCGCGAGGTCCTGTCGCTTCTGTCTCACCACGACCCTGAAACCGCCTTCCTGGATGGGAACCTGTTTCAACCCGCCGGCGTCGAAACGGCCGCCAGTCTCCTGACGGCAGGGGACACCCTGGGCCCGTACCGGATTCTCGGCGAGGCGGGACGGGGTGGCATGGCGGTCGTCTACCGCGCCGTCGACACGCGGCTGGACCGTACCGTGGCTCTCAAGGCAGTCTCTCCACTTGTGGGCCGCGACGTCGAACAACGGCGGCGGCTCCGCCGCGAGGCCAAGGTCGCGGCTTCCCTCAATCACCCCGCCATCGCGGCCGTCTATGCCTTGGAAGAAATTGACGGTGGGCTCTATATCTCCGGCGAGTACGTCGAGGGGGAGAATCTGCGATCGCGGATCGAGCAGGGCCCTGTTCCCCTCCCCGAACTCTTCCGGGTGGCGACTCAGGTGTGCCAGGGCCTCAGGGCCGCCCACTCCAACGGAGTGGTCCATCGGGATCTCAAACCGGAAAACGTTTTACTCGATGCGCAGGGGAATCTGAAAATCGTCGATTTCGGTCTGGCGCTTCCCACGCTGGAACCCTCCCACAGCCAGCGCCTGACGCAGGAAGGAACCGTTCTCGGCACCCCGGTCTACATGTCTCCCGAGCAGTTGGAGGGACAGGAAGCCGACTTCCGCTCCGACCTCTTCTCTTTCGGAATGTTGCTGTACGAACTGGCAACGGGCCGCCACCCGTTCGAAGGCAAGACACCTTTGGTGACGGTGGCCAGGATCCTGGAGGGCAGACCCGGCCGATCCGACGCCGTCGGGCCGCCGTCCATGCTGGAACCGATCCTCGCGCGCTGTCTCGAGAAGGATCCGGACGGCCGTTTTCAATCCACCGAAGAACTCCTGGCGCAGTTGCAGCGCCTCGAATCGAAGATCGCAGGCAAACCCAGGGACACTCCAGGATCCCGTACATCGCTTCACGGCGGCTGGTGGGTGTTCCACCAGTCAGCCGTGGTCCTTTTTTACGCGATGATGGTCTTCGGCGCCTGGAAGTTCAAGCAGGCCGCCTCCCAGGCGCCGGTCGCCACGGCGTTGCCCCTGGGTCTTTTCTTTCTGGTGCTGGGCTGTGCCCTTTGCAACGGCACCATCCGTACCCACCTCCTGTTCACGGCAAGGTTCAACCGTTCCGCCATCGACGCGGAACTGAACCGGGTCCGCGGATGGAAACGGCGGGTCGATGGACTCTTCTCCCTCTGCCTCCTCCTCGGCGCCGCCCTCATCGTCACCCACGAACAACTCCTGGCCGGATGCCTGGCCGCCGTGGCCGTCAGCTACACTGTCGTCTTCCTGTTGGTCGAGCCGGCCACCGAACGGGCCGTCTTCGAACCGGTCCCACCTTCATCCGACCGATCCTCCTGAGCCCTTTTTCTCGCCGTTCTCACATTCCCTCTCAGTGCGGCCGATATCTGCCGGGACGCACCCGCCGGGTTTTCGGCTGCGGAAGTGAATCACGGAGGAGCTTCATGAGGAGACAAAAGGGTTTCAAACACGTACGGCATCACGACAGCATCCTGGCCTCCGCCGAAAGGAGACTCCTGGTGTGGATCGCCCGGCGGCTCCCGGCCTGGGTCAACGCCGATCATCTGAGCCTTCTGGGAGTCCTGGCCATGCTGGGAGTGGGCCTCTCCTACTGCGCGGCTTCCTGGGACCGGCGGGCCTTGTTCCTGGTCGTGGCAGGCCTCGTTCTGAACTGGTTCGGAGACAGTCTGGACGGCACGCTGGCCCGGGTGCGGAACCAGCAGAGGCCGCGTTACGGGTACTACGTCGATCACGTCCTGGATCTGGCCGGAACCTTGTTTCTGCTGGGAGGCCTGGCGGCATCCGAATTCATGAGCCCCATCGTCGGACTCGCTCTGCTGATCGCGTATCTGCTGGTCTCCGCCGAGATCTATCTCGCGACCCATGTCCTCGGCGTATTTCGGCTCTCCTTCCTGAAGGTCGGACCGACGGAGCTGCGACTCTTGCTGGCCACAGGCACGGTCCTTCTCTTCTACAAGCCGGTGGTCGGACTTGGAGAACTGGGGTCCTTCAACCTCTTCGACGTCGGCGGTATGGCCGGCATCCTGGGTCTGGCCCTGACATTCGCCGTCTCCGCCCTCCGGCACACGCGAAGGCTGTGCCGCGCCGAACCCAGGCCACGTTTCCAGCGGCCCCTTCCCATCAGCCTGCCACGTTTCCCCTCCACCGGATTTGGTCCCATGAGATCGGCCTTCACCGGATCTCACCGCAACCGGAAATGAGGAATCCCGAGATGGAACACTTGATCCGATGGGCCCGATTCAACGCCGTCGGCCTGATGGGAGTATTGGTTCAGATCACCGTTCTCATGTTTGTGCGCAGTGTCTGGAACCTGCACTACCTGCCGGCCACCGCCCTGGCCGTGGAGATGGCGGTGTTGCACAACTTCTGGTGGCATGAGCGTTGGACGTGGTCGGACCGCACCGCAACGGCGGAAACGAGCGTCTTGGGCCGGTTGCTCCGCTTCAACATGACCGTCGGCACGGTCTCCATCGTCCAAAACCTGTTTCTGATGGAGCTCCTGGTGGCCAGCCTGAATGTGCACTACCTGCCGGCCAACCTGATGGCCATCGCCTCCTGCTCCACGTTGAACTACTTTTCCAGCCATTGGCTGGTCTTCGGACAGGCCGCCAAGGAGAAATGAAATGAGACCAATTTCATCGATCAAGGTGTGGTTGGCGCTGGCAACCATCGTCCTGGCCGCGGGGTATCCCCTGTTCCCGGGCTCAAGGGTTCACGGAGCCGAGTTGAAACCTGAGACCCTGCTGGCCTGGGACAAATACGTTCGGCTCACCGAGGAAAGAATCGGCAACGAGCTGGCATCGCAGAAGAGGTTCCTCGGGCACGAATTCGGTCGGATGAACGAAGCGCGGGTGACTTGGCAACGGGTCCGTTCGGGTCAGGTCACGGTCGCCCGGATGGAAACGGAGGATGCCCGGGGCCAAACCGTCAAAGTCCCCGGCGGAATGATCCACCACTGGCGGGGAACCATTCTGATTCCTTCCGTCCGTCTGGAACAGGTCATCCATCGCCTGCGCTATCCGGACCCCAATGTGCCACCGCAGAAAGACGTGTTGGAAACGAAAATATTGGAACGGGACGATAACTCCCTGCGCATCTACCTGAAGTTGGTTCGCAAGAAAATCGTCACCGTCGCCTACAACACGGAACACCTGGTCCACTACCGCTGGCACGATCCGTTCCGGGCCTCAAGCCGGAGCATTGCCACCCGTATCGCCGAGCTGGAGAAACTCCACACTCCCCAAGAGCGTGAAAAGGTTCCCGGACACGACCGGGGATTCCTGTGGGGCCTCAATTCCTACTGGAGATATCAGCAGATCGACGGCGGCGTTGTGGTGGAATGCGAATCGCTGTCCCTGAGCCGCGGCTACCCCGGCATCTTCAAGCCGATCGTGGCTCCCCTCGTG
Source organism: Acidobacteriota bacterium (assembly GCA_028874215.1). NCBI lineage: Bacteria > Pseudomonadati > Acidobacteriota > Acidobacteriota bacterium. The sequence goes on along the minus strand of JAPPLF010000080.1, from coordinate 187,774 downwards.
AAATCCATCGCCCGAACATCCATGAAGCGGACGCTGGCCTCGCTCCGGCATCGACTTCTCCTGACCGGCGTGGCGCGGGAACGCCTGCAACCGGTTCCGGGATCCTGACTCGGCGGAATCCCGGTTCCGACAACGGAGTCGCCGCGCCACCGGTGGAGCGGTAGAGACTTGGGCTTCAGGCTGCTAGGCTGCCAAAGGCATGGAAACCGGAGATAGCCAGGAGCGGAAACGGCGCGGCGAGTATCGATACAGCGGTTGGCTCCTGTTGCTTGTGGGCCTCTTGTTGTTGGCCTCCTTTTACTACACCTTCGATCTCTGGCCGGTGAAGCTGCTGCTGACGCTGTTCCTGCTTTCAGCGGCAGGCTTCCTGCTCTGGAGGGCCGGCCGCCTTTCGAAAGGCTGATCTTCCGGCCTCAGGATTCACCCGTTCCGAGGAACCATGCTCAAGCGCACGGTGGGCGGCGAACTCTGGTGCATCTCGCAGCCGGAGCACGCTGCGGCCGCCGGCTACCTGGCCGCCCACTGGGGCAACCACGAATTCGCCCGCCCCGGTCGATACGCACCCTTCCGCGACCCCGAAGCGCTGCGAGCCGAAACCGTCCTCGCCATCGCCGAGCACGACAACGGCTGGTGGGAGTGGGAGGCCGACCCCCAAATCGACCCCTCCGACGGCCTCCCGTTGGATCTGACGAGCCTCAAACAGTCCGACGGCCTCCGGCGGTGGCACTTGGGCGTATCCCGCTTCCGGCACCACCATCCCTATATCGCCCTGCTCATCAGCTTGCACGCCTACTGGCTGCACGCGCCACGCGTCCAGTCCGGGCACACGCCGGCATTCCTCCATCCCCTGTTCGGAATCCCCGCTGAGTGGCCTCCACCCAAAGGCAGAGAACTGGAAGAAGCCAAGGAGTTCGTTGCCGAACAAAACGCTCTGCAGGGATTGCTCACGGAACGCATCAAGCGCGCTCCCGAATGGGCCGCCGCCGTCAAGCCGCGCCACCTGAACCCTCACATCCGCCTGCTGCAACTCTGCGACGCGCTGTCGCTCCACCTCTGTTTCGGTGGAGACAAGGAGCGAACTCTCCGGGAGATTCCGCGCAGGTGTTGGAACGATCGAGTCTCACTCCGTGTTCTTCCGACAGGCGAACGCCGAGTCGCCGTCGATCCGTACCCCTTCGATCAGGACCCGCTGCCGGTCACCCTTCGAGCCCGTATCCTGAACCCGGAAATTCGACCCGCGGAGGACTTCCAGACCTGGTGGCACGCGCGCTCCCGCCGGGAAATCCGGTTTCGATTCGTCCGTTGAACGCATGGCGCCAGCCGATCCGGGCGCTGGCGGACGGCGGCAGTGTGATGACCATGGTAGACCGGACGGCCTCTCCTGATTCGAAGCGCCCGGAGTTGCGCATCACACGTTCAGTGTGAAAAATCACTTTCGGTGTGACCACTCGCACACGAGAACACGGGAATCGGTGTCCCGATCCACGGCCATACTTCAGCAAATGACCGGGCACAAGCAGTAAAATGGAAAATAGCGATGACCAGTCGAGAAAACGATCCGATCTGGGGGCACCGTTGGGGATTCGCCGACACCCGATTCGTGCTCAACGACGACGACTCGGTGACACTCACCGGTGACCGTTACGAGCTGTGCGGCTACAAGATGCGAGACTTCCTCCCGTACGTGAGAGAAGTCCTGGGACTCGATCCCGATTTCAAGAAAAAACGGCCCGAGGCCGATCCGAAACCGGTTCCCGCCCCCAGAAAGAACACCCGGTTCTGCCGTCGTCTGGCCAATTTCTACCGTCCCGATCAATACACCTTCGACGACCGCGAGAGACTCATCCACAGCCACGGGCAGACCAGTGCCGACGAAGTCTTCCGGGTCGTCTATTCCCAACTGGACCGTGTCGCCGATATGGTCATCTACCCCGAAGCGGAGAAAGATTGTGCGATGCTGGTGGCGCTGGCCCGGACACAAGATGTCTGCCTCGTTCCCTACGGCGGCGGCACCAGCGTCAGTTGCGCGTTGAAACTTCCGGCGTCGGAAGAACGCATGATCGTTTCCGTCGACATGAGGCGGATGAATCGCGTCGAATGGATCGATCGCGAGAACCAGCGGGCGCTGGTCCAAGCGGGCATCACGGGGGAGGAACTGGAACGCCAGCTCGGGAAGGCCGGTTTCGTCTCCGGTCACGAACCCGACAGCATCGAGCTCTCCACCCTGGGAGGATGGATCGCCACCAATGCCAGCGGGATGAAGAAGAATCGATACGGCAACATCGAGGACATTGTCGAAAAAGTGACGCTGATCACGCCCACCGGCCGGGTGGAGCATCTGACGGCCTCTCCCCGCGTCTCCATGGGAATGCAGCCCCAGAGTCTTTTCTTTGGAAGCGAAGGCAACCTGGGTCTCATCACCAGCGCCATCATCAAGATCCATCCCCGGCCCCAGGTCCGCAAGTATGGCTCCCTCGTTTTTCCTGACTTTGCCAAGGGTGTCGCCTTCCTTCGGAGCTTGGCTGAAACCAGATTCGTACCCGCCAGCATCCGTCTGGTGGACAACGTGCAATTCCGTTTCGGCCAGGCCCTGAAGCCGAGGCCCACCGGATCGGCCGCCTGGTTGGACAAGCTGAAGAAATTCTTTGTGCTCAAGGTCAAGGGGTTCGATCCCCATCAGATGTCCGCCGCCACCATCCTCATGGAAGGATCCCGGGAAGAGGTCGCCTTTCAGGAAAAGGGCCTCTACAAACTGGCCAATGAGTACGGAGGCCTGCCGGGCGGCGCCGAGAACGGCCGCCGCGGCTATCGGCTCACCTTCGCCATCGCCTATATCCGGGACTTCCTGTCGGACTTCCACATCCTGGGAGAGACCTTCGAGACCTCGGTGCCCTGGAACCGAATACACCAGGTTTGCGACGCCGTCGTGGCCCGGGCTCAGGCCCGGCACCAAGAGCTGGAACTGCCGGGACGCCCCTATGTCTCCTATCGAATCACCCAGGTCTACCACACGGGAGTCTGTATCTACTTCATGTTCGGCTTCTACGCCAAGGGCGTGGACGACCCGGAAACCGTTTTCAGCGAGATCGAGCATTCACTGCGCCAGGCCATCATCGATGCGGGCGGGTCCATTTCCCACCACCACGGAGTCGGTAAACTCCGCAGTGGGTTCATGAAACACACTCTCTCTTCCCGGGGTATTCGGCTCCTGAAGGAGATCAAGCGGTCCACCGATCCCAACAATATCTTCGGCATTCGAAACAACGTCCTGGGCGACTGAGTGCCCACCCGCGCGCAGCCGGGACGAGATACCTCACGACTTGATCCATGCCAAAAGGAAAATCCAAATTCCACGGCAAGACGGGACTCATCACCGGCGCCTCCTCCGGCCTGGGGAAGAGACTGGCTCTTGATCTGGCCGCCCAGGGAATGAACCTGGGATTGGGTTCCCGCTCGGAGCATTCGCTGCAGGAAACGGCCGCCGGAGTCCGGCGAGCCGGAGCCGGCTGCCTCGTTGTCCCCACCGACGTCACCGACGCCCGGCAGTGCCGCGAAATGGTCTCGAAGGTGACCGGCGAATTCGGAGCCCTGGACTATCTCATCCTCAGCGCCGGCCTGAGCATGTGGACCCTCTTCGACCAGGTTCGCAACGTCGAGATTTACAGAACGCTCATGGAAGTGAACTACCTGGGGGCCGTCCACTGCATCCATCCCGCGCTGCCGGCCTTGAAGAAGCAACACGGCATGATCGTGGCCATCTCCTCCGTCCAGGGCCGGGTGGGCGTGCCGTTTCACAGCGGCTACACCGCCAGCAAGCACGCCCTGGACGGTCTCCTGGAGACGTTGCGGACCGAGTTGCACGGCCAGGTCCGCATTCTGAACGTGATGCCGGGATGGATCCGGAGCACCCGGCTCCGGGCTCACGCCCTCTCGGCCGACGGGTCACCCCTGGGCTCCGCCTCGCATCGGTCCCGGCGGGAGCGTGGCGTGAGCGTCCGCGAGTGTTCGCGCCGAATCACAGGAGCGCTTCCGGGACCGGGAGGGAACCTCTACATCCCCAAGGCCATGGGATTCCTCCCTCTGGTCAAACTCCTGTTTCCGTCTCTGCTCCGGGCCGGCGTCCGGAGGGCCGTCCGGAAACAGACCAAGGGGTGAAGCCGAGCAAAGAGTGCGGAGCGGCGATTTCCAACCACCCGTGCGCAGCGGTCCTTGACGGTCTAAGAATCGGCGGTTAGGAAACCGCCGCTCCTCGTCAATAAAAATAGAAGAGGAAGAAGACGGCGGCCGCGCAGAGGCAACCGGCCCAACATCGGTCTTGGCGAACGGCCCAGGACACCAGGTTCACGGGCCCTCGGCTCCGGGCCCGGCGCCTCAGCAGCAACCAGAACATCCCCAGGGTCAGGACCGAACCGAGAAGGGCCGCCGCTACCGGGGACAGTCCGCCGCCGGCCACAGCCGCCGCCAGAGCCGCCATGATCCCCAGCCAAGCCACCAGGCCTGCCAGCAGATTCCTGACTGCTTCGGGGGAAATGGCGAGCACTCCAGCCCAGGTCAGCTTCGCTTTTTCCTCGGGACAACTTCCCAAGCGGCTCACCAGGACCGCTGTCAACGTGCATAGCACAACGACCGCGACGACCCGGTGAAAGAAGTTGAGCACCTCGCCGGTCACCGCCGCCACCGCGGGCAATGGCGCCAGGTACGCGACGTAGATCCACTCCACGGCCCAGGAATAGATAACGCCCAGGACGATGGTGACGAAGGCCGCGGTGGGCGTCGTCCGCCGCCAGAACAACCCCAGCAGGAAGACCACCAGGAGCCCGGGGGTCAGGTAGCCCTGGTAGTCGACGATCTGAAGGAAGAAATTCTTCTCCGAGTTGGGATCGATGACGAAAAGCGCGAACAGGCTGGCGAGGGAGACAAACCCCAGGATGGACCATCGTCCCACCCGGATCATCTGGGCGTCGCTGGCCTGCGGATTGAGATACCGGCGGTAGAGGTCCATGCTGACGATGGTGGCGGCCGAGTTCATCATGGAATCGATGGAGGACAGGATGGCTCCCACGGCGCCGGCCGCGATCACGCCGATGAGCCCGAATCCCAGCGGCTGTATCACCAGAACGATCAACTCGGTGAAGGCGGTGTCGGGGGCCACGGAACGATTCGGGAGCTCGGACTGGAACAGATAGAAGGCAGCCACTCCGCTGGCGATGGAAAAGAAGGGGATCAATAACTTGAGGAACCCCGCCGCTACGATGCCCAGCCGCGCCTGCGAGTCGCTCCGGGCGCTCAGCGCACGCTGGACGATGAACTGGTTCGTTCCCCAATAGAAGATGTGCAGAGCCATCAGGCCGGTCAGAACCCCGGTCCAGGGCAGGTCCGGATGGTCGCTGGGCAGATAGAGGTGCATCTTTCCCGCCCCCGCTCGATCCAGGTCCATCAGCGCGCTCCATCCTCCCAGCCGGTCAAAGGTGAGGATCGCCAGTAAAATGCCGCCCAACAGCAGCAGGACCGATTGGATCACGTCCGTCCAGATGACCGCCTTGAGTCCCCCGAAAATGGTGTAGCTGGTGGCGATGGCGGCCAGGATCAGAACGAAGACGCTGTAATGAAAACGATTCACGCCCAGCTTCGACTTGGCCGGCGCGCCGGACGAACCGGCTGACCCCGCCTCCCCGTCCTGCAACTCTCCAGGAATCGATTCCGGACCGATCTCCTCGAGCGCGGCTCCGCCCATGAGCACGCAACTCGAACGGGCGCCGATGTAGAGCGCGGGCACCAGTTGGACCACAGCCATGGTGATGACCAGGATGATGGCGTAGGCGGCCCGGCTGCGCTGGTCGTACCGGCGCTCCAGGTATTCGGAGAGGGTGTAGATCCTCAACTTTCGATAGACCGGGAGGAACCCGTAGCAGAGGAGCATGAGGCCGGCGATGGCTCCCAGCTCGAAGTGGCTCTGAGCGAAACCGACGCTGAAGCCGATGCCCATCATCCCGATCATGTGATTGGCGCTGACGTTGCTGCCGTAGATGGAACCGGCCACGCCCCACCAGGGGATGTTGCGGCCCGCCAGAAAATAGGCCTCCGCCGTGTTTTCGCGCCGCGACGCCAACAGGCCGATGCCCATCACCAGAGCCAGGGCGGCGAAGAAGACGCCGGTGTCCAGAGGTGTGAAGACGGTGCCCACGGTTTGCTCGACTCCTCAGCCGGATGGACGGACCAGGACACTTCGAGCCCGTTCGGCTCCCGCCACCAGAGTCCTCAGCTTCTGGCGAGTGATCTCCAGCGGGACGTGCTGAAAGCCGCACTCCGACGCCAGCAGCAGGCGATCGGGAGGGAAATGCTCCAGGGCCGGCCGGGTCCGTTCGACGATCAGTTCCGGTGGCTCGATCTCGTCACTTCGTTGATCCAGCACTCCCACGGCGAACTCCCCCCGAAAGTCCAGTTTTTCCCAGAGAGGCATCATGTCGTATTCCAGGGTGCAGTGCTCCAGGGAGACCTGGTCGACGGGAGCGGCGCGAAAGGCTTCGGCCATGTCCGTATAGCGTGCGAAATAGACCCGTTTGCGGTACGCGTTCCCCCCGCAGACATGGAGGCCGAATCGTATGCCGAGTCCCTCGGTGGCAATTTTCAGGGTTTGCGCCGCCCAGACCGCGTCTTCAGGAAATGCGGTCCACGCCGGTTCGTCGAACTGGATGAACTCGCAACCGGCCCGGACCGCCTCCCGAAACTCCTGGTTCAGGATCCGGGCGTAGCCGGCCGCGAGCGCGGCATCGTCCGGGTAAAGGTCGGGCCGGCGGTTATCCGTGAATTTGGCCAGCATGTGCGGGCCGATGCAGGTGAGCTTGACCTCGACGCCTACGGGAGCGGCATCCCGGGCCACCCGCCAGTCGTGAGCCAGCCCGACGCTGGGGTTGGAGAGGGGACCGACCGCCTGCGCCAACTCGATTCCGAACCCGGCGGTCCCGAACTTCCGGTAGTTCATCTCTTCGAAGCTGATGCCGTCCACCCGCTTCTGGACGAAATAGTACATGTTCTCGCGCCGGCCCTCGCCGTCGGTGACGATGTCCAGACCGGCGTCCACCTGGTCGCGCACCGCCCACCGGATGATCTCATCGGCCTCCTCACGGCTGAGTTTCGGCTTGCGCAGAGTGTCAGCGGGTTGGACCGGGCGAGGATAGCTTCCGGTCACCGTCGTGCGAAATGGTTTGACCATACGAATCCTCAGACTGGTTGGACACCGGCCCTCCTGTGTTTTCTTTGCGGGATCATAACAAGCGGAGCAGTTGGGAAACCTACAACACCATAGTTCGTGGGGGCGTTGGAATCCTCAAGGAGTTGGACCTATTCGTGATCCGTTGCCCGGCGTGAGGTCTGAAGTTCTTCCGGTGTGATCAAGTCGACACAGGTTCCAGAGAATCGGGTGAGCGCCGCCATGCGGGAGAGGCGGTTGAATTCTGCCACAGCTCGAACGACAGCCTCCGATTCAGCCGTGGCGTCGGTGAATCGAATAGCATCCTTAAGTTCACGATCCGGGATGTCCAAATTGATTCGCATGTGCATCTGTTTGCGGCCAAAGACCTTCGAAACGGAGCTGCGCTCCTCTGAGGGTTACGCCTTTAGCACATCAGATCGTCCCTCCCAGCCTTCGGCCAGGAGATCGATCACCCGGTCTCCCTTGAGGGGGTGCTGGCGGGCCACCGAGACGTCCAGTTCCACACCGAGGCCAGGTTTATCCGGCAACTCGATGTATCCGTCCCGGATGGGGGCTGATCCGGTGACCAGTTCCCGGGTCCAGGAGGGATACGCGAATTCGGCGAACGCCTCCTGGATCAGGAAGGCAGGCGCGGTGAAGCTGACCTGGATCGAAGCCGCCATGCAGATGGGCCCCAGGGACATGTGGGGAGCGAAGAAAACACCCAGGGCGTCGGCAAGGGCGGACATCTTCTTCACTTCCAGGATCCCGCTGGAGTAACCCACGTCGGGTTGGTAGACGCCGGCCGCCCGGCCGGGCAGGTACTGGCTGGCCTGGACCAGGTCGCTGATTCCGGCCACGTCGGTCCCGATGGGAATATTGACCCGGGACGCCACCTCCTTGAGGGGTGCCGGACCCAGGTATCCGAGAGTCGGCGCCTCGTACCAGAGCAGGTCGTACGGCTCCATGGCCTTGCCGAACTGAATCGCGGCTTCGGGATGGAACCGGGCGTGCGCCTCCACGATCAAACCCGTGTCGGGCCCCGTGGCCTCGCGCACGGCGGCGACGATGTCCACGGCCAGGCGGAACTCGGACGGTTCGAGACGCCGGTAGGCGGCCCCGAAGGGATCGAACTTGAGCGCCGTGTAGCCCTGATCCACCAGTTTTCTGGCCTTGGCCGCCCATTGGCCGGCATCACGGACGTCGAAGTCGTTGTACCAGCCGTTGGCGTAGACCCGGATCCGGTCGCGGACCTTGCCGCCCAGCAACTTGTAGACCGGGACTCCGTAGTGCTTCCCCAGAATGTCCCAGCAGGCCTGCTCCACGGCCGAAAGAACGCTCCTCTCCACCATCCCCAGACCCCGATCGATCCCCAGCATCTGGCGGGTGTCCAGGACCATCTTCTCGATGTCGTGTGGGTCCCGCCCCAGGAAGAGATGCTCGCCGTTCTGGCGCAGGTAGGCCTGGGCCGCCAGGGACCAGTGGTACCCGATCCCCTCGCCGACGCCGACGACTCCCGTATCCGTCTCCACTCGCACGAAAAACCAGGGGTTCCAGGGATTTTCCACGATGTAGGAATCGACTTTGGTGATCTGCATTTTCCGGTTCACACCTCCTCGACGGATCGCAACTATGACTTCAAGCCCAGCCCCAGGACCTCCCTGCAGTATCGCACGCTGCGTTCCAACTCCGCTTTCTGGAAAGCGGCAGTGGCCTTTTGGGCATCGGCGTCCTCCGGAACCGCAAAAGGCTTCAACGGCGTGCCCCGTCTGGCCAGGGCCACGAAGGCGGCGAAATCCTGGGCCAGGGCCGCCGGGTACGGATTCCAGAAGTCCCTCTGCAGATAGGGAACGGATCTCTGCACCCCGGAAATGGTCTCCAGCTGGATGGGGACGCCGGGACAGAGCCGGGCGAACCGTTCCATGTAGGTCTCCAGGTCGACGCAGCCGTCCCCCATCGCCGCCCACTGGACCCGGGCACCGGATTCGTCCTCCCAGACCATGGAATCCCGGATGCCGCTGGAGGCGGCGTAGGGACCCAGGATCTCCAGATTCCGGACCGGATCTTCCAGACTCCAGGTGGCGTTTCCCGAATCCACCGTCGCGCCCACGAAATCGGTCCCCGCCTCTTCGATGACCCGGACCGTTTCCCGGGCCTGCATGTCGCCGGCGTGGTTCTCGATGGCGATGCGGACTCCCGCTTCCAGCGCCGGGCCCCGCAGTTTCCGCAACACCTGGACGGTGCTTTTCATGTGGGGTTCGATTCCCTCGGGCCCCAGGCGATCCTGGCGGCTGCCCAGGAAGCAGCGGGCCACCGGCGACCTCAGAATCCGGGCGATCCGGATGGTGAGCGCCAGATGTTCCTCCGCACTGCCGAAATCGGTCTTGAAACTGGAAGAGGTGGGACAGATGCTTCCCGTCCCGACGTGAAGTTGGATGCCCGCACCGTTCGCCTGCGCCCGAATTTCGCCGAGATAGGACTCGTCGTGACTGTCGTAGACGTAGAGGTCCGAGAGCAGGCAGGAGTCCAACTCCAACTCGGCGGCATACTCGATCAGGCGCGGCGCCTTCCATTCCAGCGCCCGAATGGAGTAGTTGTCGAACCCCAGCGGGATGCGGTGTTCCTTCCGGCCGGCGGCCTCGGAACGGGAAGTTCCGGTCGCGAGCCCCAACCCGGTGGCCGCCAGGACTTGCCCGAACTCGCGACGGCGAATGGTTCCCATGTCCTCATCCTCTCTTTTTAGGGAACTGCTATTCGGCTGGGAAATCCGCCTCGGACCTGCCGGCGTTTCAGCCGACCGCTACACGCCGGCGCCGGCCGTCCAGCAAACTGGCGATTTCCGTCGGATCGGTGATCTTCTCTCTCAGCTTGCCTCGGCGACGGCCCCGCTCCAGCTCTATCCGGTCGATGATGTTCCAGTCCGAGAACCGAATCGGACGGATTCCCCGTTCCAGCAGGAGGCGTGACACGGCTTCGTCCGCACCTTCGGAAAGCGGCAGGGCTTCCCTGCCGCGGATATCCTCCATCATGCTCCGAACGGTTTCCGCCGAATCTCCCTTGTTGGTTCCGATGAGCCCGGTGGGACCGCGCTTGATCCAACCGACGACGTACTCGCTTGTGCCGTTCGCTTCACCGCGGCGGTTCAGGACACGTCCATGGGCGCTGGGAATGACCCCTTTACGATCATCGAACGGGATTCCCGGAAGGGGCACACCGCGGTAACCCACGGATCGGAACACCAGATCCACGGGGACGATTTCGCTGACTCCCGTCCCCACGGACCGGATCCAGCCCTGCTCGTCGGCCACAAGACGATTTCGCTCGACCCGTACCGCACTCACCCTCCCATTGGTGGAGAGGATCTCTACCGGCGAAGCAAGAAACTGCAAGAGGACGCGGCGCGACCCCCCTTGGGCCCCCAGCCGGGCCCGCTCCATCATGTACTGCACGTTGCGGTGCGCCGGCTTTTTCGCCCGCATCTCGTCCAGAGAGCAGTCGTCCAGCTCCAGGTCACGCTTACGCACCATCACGTCCACGTCCGGCAGACTCCCGATCTCCTGGATTTCCTTGGGAGTGAACTTGGCCTGGACCGGTCCCCGGCGTCCCAATACCAGGACTTCCTTGATTCTGCTCATGCGCAGGGTGTCCAGAGCGTAGTGGGCGATGTCGGTGGAGGCCAGCTCCTCCGGATCCTTGACCAGAATCCGGGTCACGTCCATGGCCACGTTGCCGACACCCACCACGGCCACCCGGCTGCCGGAGAGGTCGAACCGGTCGTTGCGGTGATCGGGATGCCCGTTGTACCAGGCCACGAATTCCGTCGCCGTGTGACTGCCCGGAAGGTCCTCCCCCGGGATGCCCAACCGCCGGTCCGAACTGCAACCAAAAGCGTAGACAACCTGGTCGAAGTGCTTGCGCAACTGCTCCACCGGCAGGTCGTGCCCCACCTGAACGTTGCCGAAGAACCTGAACCGGGGGTCACGCGCCGTCATCGCGTAGCTGCGGATGACCCGCTTGATGCTCTGGTGGTCCGGCGCCACTCCGTAACGAACCAGCCCGTACGGCATGGCCATGCGCTCGAACATGTCGATGCGCAGATGCACACCCTTTTGCTTGAAGAGAGCGTCGGCGGCGTAGAAACCGGATGGCCCCGAGCCGACGATGGCAACGCGGAGGGGGCGCTCAGCGCTGCCGAGGGGAAAGTGTGTGCGGGTCCTCATCGCGATCTTTCCGCCGACAGTCATGCTGTTCCGACCGCCCGAACGGCTGCTACCCATTTTATTTCGGCGGCTCATCCGATTCAATTCGGTCCGCCGCGAAGCGTCCGGATCGGACCGTCGCGGGTCCATCGCCAGGAGACGAGACTTTCGCTCCGGACTGCTACACTTACGGATCATGAGCCGACTGAGGACCAAACGGCTGGGCAGGACCGGCATGCAGGTTTCGGTCGTGGGCCTGGGATGCTGGGGGATCGGGGGGCCCATGGAGCGGGACGGGACCATCTCCGGGTACGGCCAGGTGGACGATGCCGAATCGTTGCGAATGCTCCGCCAAGCCCTGGATCAGGGAGTCAACTTCCTGGACACGGCCCCCTGGTACGGCGACGGCCATTCAGAGCGGCTGGTGGGAGAGGTCATCCGGAACCGCCGGGAAGAGGTCATCGTCTCCACCAAAGTGGGAATATTCCTGAAGGACAAGCGCTATACCAGCGACTACTCGGGTGACTACATCATGGCTCACTACGAAGAGTCCCTGGAGCGCCTCGGCACCGAATACATCGACGTCTACGTCCTGCACTCCCCCGAAGCCGGCCTCTACCAACCTTCGGGATTGGCGGCCCTCAAGGAACTCAAGAGGCGGGGGATCATTCGCGCCTACGGGATCTCGTTCCCCGCATCCCACGCGGAGAGCGAATCCTTCTTCCTGCCGCTTTGCGAAGAGGAAGAAGTGGAAGTCGTCCAACTCCGGTTCAATCTGCTGAGTTGGAGCGCCCGCCGGCGTATCCTCCCCAGGCTCAAGCAACTGGATGTGGGCGTCGTCTGCCGCGAGCCCTTTTTCTTTGGCTATCTGACCGGCCGATTCACGCAGGATACGGTATTCGACTCCACTTCGGACGTTCGATCCACCTGGCCGCGTGAGAGGCATCTGTCACTGGTCGAAGCTTCGGAACGCTTCCACTTCCTCCACCGCAAACTGGGTTGCTCTCCGGCACAAGCCGCTCTGGGCTACTGCGTCTCCCAGGACCAGGTCGCGACAACCATTCCTGGCGCCATGACCATCGCCGAGCTGGAGGATAATCTGCAGGCGGCCGGCCTGGAGTTTGACCCGTCATCGATCGTTCGCGTTCAGGAGATTCAGGAACAACACATAGGAACGGAGCTCTAAACCATGTCAAGCCAGATTTCCCTCATTCCGGACTCCGGCGCCGGCCAGGAACCGCTGGTCTTCCTCAAGGACCGAATGGTCCCGGCTTCCCAGGCCTCCATTGCCATATTCGACGCAGGAATCATCCTGGGAGCCACCGTGACGGACATGACGCGTACGTTCCACCACAAACCCTTCCGGTTGGAAGATCACGTCGACCGGTTCTACCGGTCAGCCCGGTACACCCGGATCCAGCCTCCCTTCGGCCGGGACCGGACGGAGGAGATCTCCCGGGAACTGGTCCGCCACAACACGAGGCTCCTTCCTCCCGACCGGGAACTATCGCTGGTTCACTTCATGACGGCCGGGGAGATCGCCTCCTATTCCGCACTGCCTGGAACCCCCAAGCAGATGGTGCCCACCCTATGCATCCACACCTTCCCCGTTCCGTTCGAGGCCTTCACCCATCTCTTCACGGAGGGGGCTCACGTGGTCACTCCCTCGATCCGCCACTACCCTCCTCAATGCGTGGACTCCAAGATCAAACATCGCAGCCGAATGCACATGTGGCTGGCGGACCAGGAGACCCAACAGGTGGATCCCCGGGGAATCACTCTGTTGCTGGATCTGGACGGAAACGTGACTGAGACCAGCGGCTCAAACTTCGCCATCGTGCAGGATGGCGCAGTCGTCGCTCCCACCTCTCGCAACACTCTGCCGGGAGTGACCCTGCTGACCGTCTCCGAGCTCTGCCGGGAGTTGGGCATTCCCTTCGAGCAGCGGGACTTCCAAGTCTACGACGTGATGAACGCCGACGAGGCGCTCCTTCTGACCACACCCTATTGCCTTGCTCCGGTGACCCGGATCAACGGGGCGGTCATCGGGGACGGCAAGGCTGGCGGACCTGTTTTCCACCGCCTCATGGACGCCTGGAGCGAGAAGGTCGGCCTGGACATCATCGGTCAGATCATGGGACGGGCGACTGTCGCGTCCGGCGCCGGAACGAGTTGAGTCCCATGGGTTCCGAACGTATCGCCGTACTGGGCCTGGGAACCATGGGGCACGGGATCGCCCAGATCTTCGCCTCAACCGGCCATCGCGTCCGCTGCTACGATTCCGCAGCCCGGGCGCGGGACACGCTGAAGGACCGGATCCGCGGCAATATGGAACAGAAGGCCCGGCTGGGTCTCCCCCCGGGACTGGACCCGGAGGTGGTGCTCGGCCGGATCGAGGTTGTCTCCGAGTTGGAACCATCCGTCCAGGGAGCCGATTTCGTCGTGGAGGCGATCCGGGAAGATCTTCCCACGAAGAAGGATCTGTTCAAACGGCTGGAGGATCTCGTTTCCCAGGAGACGGTCCTGGCCAGCAACACCTCCACCTTTCCCATGACCGAGATGGCCCGCAGTCTCCGGCATCCCCAACGGACGCTGGTCACCCACTGGTTCAATCCGCCCCACATCATCCCCCTGGTGGAAGTCGTGCCCGGCCGCGAGACCGATGAGGAAACCGTTGGGAGGACCATGGCCCTGCTGGAGCGGAACGGCAAGCTGGCGATCCGGCTTCACAAGGAAGTTCCCGGGTTCCTGGTCAACCGGATTCAGGCCGCCGTCTTCCGGGAGATCTGGGATCTGGTGGAACAGGGCGTCGCCACCCCGGAACAGGTCGACCAGGCGGTGAGCGCCAGCATCGGGCTCCGCCTGGCCGCAGCCGGACCCTTCGAGATCGCGGACTTCGCCGGCCTCGACATCACCGGGCACGTCTTCGGCGTCCTGCTGAAGGAGATCGCGTCAAGCCGGAAGCTGCCGCCCGCCGTGGGCCGCCTGGTGCAGGAAGGGCACTATGGAGTCAAGAGCGGACGGGGAATCTACGAATACACTCCCGAACGGATCGAGGAGCGGCAGTCGCGCCGCGATCGCCTTTTTCTTCAGTTGGTCGACCTGCTGCACACCGACCGATCGGCCTGAACGGCAAAGGGCGGCCACGAGGGCCGCCCCTGCGCTCGCTGGCATCCCTGAACCCTCAGTCGCTGAAGCGGAAGGAGTAGAGGTCCGCGTTTTCCAGGCGGAACCGGATCCGGATCGTCTGTCCGGCCAGGGATCCAACGTCGGGCTGGATCGTCTCTTCTTCGCTGGGAGTTTCCTGGCTGCAGGGACACTGTTTCCAGTTGACGATGATCCGGGTTGAATCGCCGGTCAGGGCCGGGCAATCGACCAGGGAATAGCCCGGTATCGGAGCGCCCTCCTGGTCCTGAAACTCCACCCGAAGCTGACCTCCGGGGCGGGCCCGGAAATTCACCTCGAGACGGCTGCCCGAGAACTTGAGCGCGTGGGTGACCAGATCCCCGCCTCCGGGGCCGCCGCTGGCCGACACGAAACCGTCGCTGCGAAAGCTGAAACGCCGCAGCCGCGTGTCCGGCCCTTCGTAGTACGCCTCGGAGGCGTACACCGACATCTCGCCGGGGCGGTCCGGCAGTTCCAGGAGGCCCCAAGTCATGTAGTTGCTGCGGTTCCCCGCGCGGTCCTTGGGCGCGGTTTCGGGAATTACCGGGTCGTTCCAACGGTGGAAGGTGAGCCCGTCGCGGCTGGCCATGAAGATGGGCTCCACCCGCTGCCCCTCGTCAGGCAGATAGCGCGTGGGAAATCCGATGAGGATGTGGGGCGCCCGGTGATAGGCCTGGATGGCGTTGGTGTAGAGGTGCTGGTTGGGCGCGCCCGGGTATTTCAGGAGCACTGGGTCGGTCCAGTTGACGAAGTCGTCGGAGGTGCCGGTCATGATGGCGCGTACCCGGTTGACGAAGATGCGGTGGTACTCGCGGTACTTGCCGATTCGGGGATCCCAGAAAGCCAGATTCTGAGAATCGAATGCCCCTTCGGTGATGACCGGCTCGTTCCGGATCAGTTTCCAATGGATGCCGTCGGGAGACTGGTAGACGTAGAGTCCCTTCTTTCCCAGAGGACGGCCCCGGGAGATCCCCTTGTAACGCGCCTCCGGCGGAGCGTCGGGATTGCCGTCCTTGAAGGCAACGAAACAATGGGTGCCGATCCCGTCCAGGATGATGTTGTTCTGTTTCGATCCTTCGTACTCCACAATCCCCAGATTGGGCTTGGTCCAATTGATCCCGTCACGGCTCTCGGCATAACAGGTCACCTCCGGATGAGTGGCCTTCCTGGCCTCCACATCCCAGTTCGATCCGCGGTAGTACATACGGTACAGATCGCCGTCCTGGAAGATGGTGTAGTAGGCGCTGGTGTTCCCCTCCCAGGGCTCGCCCGTCACGAGGACCACTTCCTGTGGCTCGGGCCGATGCAATTGAAGGCGGGCGTCGCCCGTGATCTCGTGGATCATGTGCTGGTCCACGAACAACTCCCGGCGCGAGCCGATGTCGATGACGCCGGCGATGGCGGTGGCCAGAGAGAGAGTCATGACGGTGAACAGGGTGTAGATCTGATTCATTTCGAGTTCTCCTCGGTTCCAATCCTCAATCGTTGCAATCGCAGCGCCGTATTGTAGCAGCCCGAATTATACGGGTCGCCAAAACCGCGGGACCGGCGTGGCGACTTTCGCCAGGGACTGCTATTGTCGCGAACAGACCCGCCGTCTCTTGGAACCGGTACCAAGCCTGACGATGCTGGGAGGGAGAATTCATGAAAAGAACATCTTTGATCTTTGCCGGTATCCTGGGCTTGTCGCTGGCCGCCGCGTCTCCGCCCCCGGCCGATTTCGATGACCAATGGCCCAACTGGCGCGGTCCCGACAACACCGGCATGGCCCGCACGGGAGCGCCGGTCCGGTGGGGCACCACCCAAAACGTCAAGTGGATGACTCCCATCCCCGGGAAGGGGCATTCCACACCCATCATCTGGAAAGACCGGATCTACCTGACCACCGCCATCCCCACGTCCCCCATCCCCGACGCAACGGGACGCGGTCCGAATCGGCCTCCCCGGCGGCCGCGAGCGGAGAGAGGAGGCGAGGGCAGGCCCGACCCGGAACGGCGGCGGCGCTTGCGGGAACGATTCCGGCGCCGCATGCAAATGACCCTGGTGGAGCACAAGTTCGAGGTCCTGTGCCTGGACAAGGAGACGGGAAAGATCCTGTGGCGGCAGACAGCAACCAAAGAGACGCCTCACGAGGGCTACCACCGGCGTTACGGCAGCTTCGCCTCCAATTCCGCTGCCACCGACGGCCGCCACCTCTACGCCTTCTTCGGCTCCCGGGGCCTCTTCGTCTACGACCTGGACGGGAATCTGGCCTGGAAAAAGAACTTCGGCGTGAAAATGAGAATGCGCAACGGTTTCGGTGAGGGGACGGCGCCGGTCCTTCACGGCGATACTCTGATTCTCAACTTCGACCATGAAGGCCAGTCCTTCATCATGGCTCTGGACAAAAATACGGGGATAGAACTGTGGCGCCGCGACCGGGACGAGCGGAGCACCTGGACCACTCCGCTGGTCACGGAGCACTCGGGAAAAACCCAGGTCATTGTGACCGGAGACAACCGGGTCCGCAGCTACGACATCGCCAACGGCGACCTGATCTGGGAATGCGGCGGGCTGGGACTGAACCCGGTCCCCATACCGGTCCGCCACCGGGACACGGTGATCGTGATGACGGGGCACCGCAGTCCCAACATGCTGGCCATTCGACTGGACCGAACGGGTGACCTGACCGATACGGACGCGGTCCTCTGGACCAACCAACGGGGGAACGCCTACACCGCCTGTCCCGTTTATGCCGACGGGAAGCTCTACGTGCTGACGGACCGGGGACTCATCAGCTGCTTCGACGCCGACACGGGCAAACCCTTCTACCACCAGCAGCGCCTGCCCAATCCTTACCAGTTCAAGGCCTCGCCGGTGGGGTCCGGGGGCCGGCTCTACCTGGCCAGCGAACAGGGTGACGTCATCGTTCTCAAAATGGGTGAGGAATACAACGTCGAGGCGGTCAACTCCATGCCGGACCACTTCTTCATCTCGTCGCCGGTAATCGTTGACAACCAGCTCTTTCTGCGCAGCCAGGACGCTCTTTATTGCATCAGCGAGTGATCAGGGAGCGGCGGCTTTCTTGCCGCCGAAGGAGCGGCGGTTTCCAACCGCCGATCTTCACAATGCCAATTCAGCAACGAAGATTGGGCGATTAGAAATCGCCCCTCCTGCGACAAGACAGTCGCCCGTCCGCCAGGAGGGACCATGCAGAACCGAAGACGATTCCTCAAAAACACGGCGGCGGCTACCACCGCCACGACGCTGCTGCCCGCCCTCGCTGGATCCGGCTGCTCCCCGGGCCAAGAGCAATCCAAGCAAAGCAGCCGCAAGAAACGGATCATCTGGAACAACGACGCCGACGACCTGGCGGGGATAGCCCAGGATCTGGGACGGCGCCCTCACTGGCCGAAACGGTTCGATTCTGTCGACGAGTATCTCGCCCTGCGCATGAACCATCTCAAGGGGACCCACGTCAACGGACTGGCCCACTGCGGCCTCGCCACCATCCCTCATTGGGATTTGCCCCGGAAGAACATCCAGGCCCTGGGCCCCGATCCGGTCCAGCCCGCCGTGAAGTTCGCCCACGACAACAACATGGAGTTTTTCTTCTCCATCCGCATGAATGACGTCCATTGCGCCGTTTACTCGGGGATCCAGTATTGGACTCCGCTCAAACTGGAGAACCCCCATCTCCTCCAGTCCCGCATCAGTCCCGAGCGGTTCCAGGAAACGTTCCTGCCCTGGATCAACGGTGAATCCGCAGATCATCCTCACGACGCGCTGCTGGAGTATTGGGGCAACGGCGGCAGGCGCACCATCGACCGTTTTCGCAACAGTTCGCTGGGCCCCATCTCCTTCTCCTGGCCCGCATACGACTACGTCCGCCCCGAGGTGCGGGACCATTTCCTGGGCGTGGTCCGGGAAGCCTGCCGGCGCTACGACCTGGAGGGGATCGAGCTGGACTGGTGCCGGCATCCCCTGCTCTTCCGCTACGGACAGGAGCGGCGCCACCTGCCGGTGATGACCGACCTCATCCAACGCATCCACCAAGTCCTGGAGCAGCGCGGGAAACAAAGGGGACGGCCCATTCTCCTGTCCATGAGAGTCCCCGACTCCCCCGATCTGGCCCTCTCGGTGGGACTGGACGTGGAGGAGTGGGTCGCCCGCGGCTGGGTGGACTTCCTGATCGCCGGTTTCGGTTCCCTCCCCTACTCCTTTCCGGTGCAGGAATGGATCCGAATGGGCCGGAACCACGGCATCCCGGTTTACGGCGGCCTGAGTTGGAAGTTCGTCTTCGATCACGTGGAGGCGATCCGGGGGGCCGCCTACCGGCTCTGGAACGAAGGGGTGGACGGCCTGCACGCCTTCAACTTCCTCGACCCCGCCCGGTTCGACTCCCTCCATGAGATCGGTGAGCCGGAGGTGCTGGCAGGCCTGGACAAGATGTACCAGATCGACCTGGACCGGAAGCGGGTCGGGTACATGAATGAGAGCCTCTGGCCGGGACAACTGCCCCTCTCCTTCGCCACCCAGGCGGGGTCCGCCCGATTCGAACTGAAGTTGAAGATCGCCGACCGGCCGAAACGGGCCAGCAGCGTCCGGGTCGAGACGCGGTGGGCCGACTCCACCGCGGATGACCGTGTCACTTGGCGGGTCAATGGAGAGGGTCAACCTCGTCCGCGCGCCGCAGGCGCGGACCTGCCGGGCTGGTCCAGTTGGGAGACCCGCGACCTGCGGTACGGCGAGAATTCCTTCCTCGTGACGGTTCAGCCTCCTGACGCCGGAGACCCTTCCGAACTGCTGACGCTGGAGGAATTGAGAGTCTGGATCCGGTATGGGTGACGGAGCAAACCCGAAGGAGTCCAAGAAGATGTGGTGAGTACCATCGCCATTTTTCCATCTGGGGAATGATGCCTTCGCTACGACTCTTGGCGGCAAGCGGCCTGGGATCGTTAACTCATGCCACCGAACAACATTCCTGACGAAAAGTGGTGGTAGACTTCGGTTAGATTCTTCGAACAGGAGAGCGAATGATGAAGCGGGTCTTTAGAGTGCAAGCTGTTTGGGATGCCGAAGCAGAGGTCTTCTACTCCCGAAGCGATATAGAAGGCTTACATATCGAGGCAGCCGATCTAGAGGAGTTCGAGACCATCATGATGGACGTGGCCCCTGAATTGATTATTGTGAACCACTGGACTGCTCCAGAGATCGCTGAGCATTCTTTCAAGGACTTGATCCCAGCAATTCTGTGGCAGCATCCAGATATGGGAAGGGCGACCGCATAGCTTGCCTGGCAGTCTCTACAATTCCGTAACCAGAGAAATATCAAAACGGGGTTTCGCGTACTGGAAAAACGCAAAGGGTTCCCACGAAAAATGGAAACGTCTGAAAAACGGCAAAATTCCGGTGATTCCTCGAAACTTGAAGAGCCGCCACACGGCAAACGCCATCCTCAAAGCTGCCGGAAGCGCGAGGAAAGTCTGACTCCAAAAATCCGCTGAGAAAACCTGGGTGCTGAATCCAACGGGAGTTCGAGTGAGACGCCCGCGTTTCCGTTGTCTGTCACAAACCAACGGAACCGGTCATAGGCAGGTCCGGTCTTTGGACCGGAGATCGTCCACCGGCGTGCCGCTGTGGAACACGCCACGCATCGCCCGGGACCGCCATTCCTTCGACGCGTCGTAAAAGGGCGCTTCGGTATCGATGGTCGATATCAGGACTCCCGCACGGTGCAGCGGCAGCCTCCCGGCGATCAGACCGTCCGGCTGCACAACGAAGCTCGAGCCGCTGCTGTGGCGGCGCGTCGTATTGTTGACACTGATCCACATGTAGTTGCTGGCGGCGTAAGTCTGCATGGTAGCGAGCACCAGCACCTTCCAGACGTCGTGATATTTCCGCTTGTGCTCCAGCGTCATTCCGCCGTTGTGGTAGGAGTGGAACATCAGCTGAACCTCCCGCCGCTTGTACTCCCGGTAAAGCTCCGGATAGCGGAAGTCATGGCAGATCTGGATGCCGCAACGGACACTGTTGACTTCAAAGACCACGAACCGGTTGCCCGGACTGTAGTGGCTCAGGTCATCCTGGACCTGGGTCCTGGAACCGGTGCAGAACCGCTTGTCGTAACGGTCCACGACCCTCCCCTGGGGATCGATGAGGTAGAGGCTGTTGTGCGGAAGATGACCGCCGCTCAGGCGATGGTTCGACCCCAGGATCACCCACAGACCCAATTCCCGGGCCAGTTCGGTCACTTCCCGAGCTGAACGCTGGAGCAGGTCCCAGTCGTAACCCTCAAGAGAAGGCAGGTCGACACCGGCATAGCCGCCGAGGCAGCACTCGGAAAAATGGGCCAGGTCGGCTCCCTTGTCGCGGGCCGCCTTCATCTGTCTTTTCACATAGCCCAGGTTGCTCCGGATGTCGCTGGTCACGGGAAATTGGCAAGTCGCAATTCTGATTTTCATGAATAGTTGAGGTGGACCTCCACCTTCTCCAGTTTGACCACCTCGCCTGCCCCTTCAGTCGAAAGGGCCAACTCGGTGGTGTTGAGGCCGACCCTGCAGGTGCTGGGATCGAGTTCGTATTCGATCCTGAGCAGCCTCTGGTCCGGGTCGACGCGTTGCCTTGCCGCCCTCCCCGAATTGGGTTGGGGACGGGGCGAGAAAATCTGGACATCCTTCCACTCGGCATCCCTGAGGACCGGAGTCAGGGCGCCGCCGTTGAAACGGGCCCGGACCATCGTCTCCGGTCCGGCGCCGAAAAGCACGATCCGGAGCTTGAGGGAGTCGACGCGATCAGACGCGGCCGCCACGGCCTCTTCGATCCTGAGATCCAGACGAACCGGTTTCCCTCCCTCCTTCAGGCGGAACGGCAAGCGGGCATCGGCGTTCCGGCTGAAGAAACCTTCCGCCCAGGGAAAGGCCCCGCGCCGGTCCAGGGCGAAGATCTTGTCCCGAAGGCGCATGCTCTCCAGGCTTCCCAGCTCCCGATACCCCTGGCCGTGGGAGCCGGGACCCGGACGGATGCCCATACGCACGCAAGTTTTCCGCGTCGCGTTGCTCCAGTTCCAGGTGACCACGCTGTCGGCGCCCTGGCGCCACCAGTTGCTGTACACGCCGCGCAGGAACTCGATGGGCTGCCACTGGTAGGCGTCCGAAGCGTGGTGGTCGTCCCAGCAGGGCTGGACCTTGATGTCCCGGCCCTTTGCGATGGCCAGGAAGGAGGCCACGTCCACCTCCTGGGAGCGGGTGCCGATGGTGAAGATGTCCACCAGGCGGCCCCGAGCCCACGATTCCAGGTCGAAGCCGTCCACCTTGGCGCCTTCGACGCTCTTGGGCACTCTCACCGCCAGGAGGAAGGGACGGCCGCGTTTTTTCGCGACACCCAGGAGCATGAGCCGGACCCGGCGGATGAAATCCGTGACCCGCCCCCGCAGCTCCCATTGCCGCCCGGGGGGCAGGATGGGCGTGTGCCGGGCAAAGTCGATCTGAAGGCCGTCGAAGTCGTAATTCTCCGCCAGATAGCGCAAATTCCTGAGCTTGAAGTCCTGCAGTCCCGGGGCCGCCAGATTCCACATGCCGTGGGGCCACCAGGTAGGAATCACCCAGTCGGGGTTCTCGGACTTCAGCCGGAAGGTCTTGCCGTCCAACTCCACCTCGCTGATCCGGTGGTTGAAGAAGGCTTCCAGCCCCCGGCTGTGGGTACCGTCCACCAGCGCCTTCAGAGGGTCGGTCCCTGCGGCGGCCAAGGCATCGTAACGCGCCTGGACGTCCGCCGGAAATCCCTGGTTGGGATAGACGGCCAGGGCGGCCATGTCCCACCAGATGGCGTCGATCTGGGTCTCCAGCTCGTCCAGATAGGAGAACCGGTAGCGGAGCCAGGAGGCGAAATCGCCCCCAAAAGGAGTCGCTCCGTGGCCGTCGCCGTAGGCGTCCTGCATCATGACGATCCGGCGCTTGCGGTGAACCGCCTTGACATGCTCGCGGGACAGTGTCAGCGGAGACTCGGCGAGAACCGGGATTCCGGGCGCCAGGAGATACCCAGCCATGGCCCTTTTCAGGAAACTCCGGCGCTTTATCGGGGAATCAGGACGAAATACGGACATATTTGAAACCGGCACAGGCTACCACATCCGGGGCGGCCATACCCCAATCGTCACAACTGCAATATTCTCAACTGTTTGACGTTCTCCATACTTGATTCTGACGCCAAACGCCGGATAATTGGCGTCATGTCTACAAACTCCTCGATACTTTCGCGTCTTCCCCGAATCCCGCTGCTCTTCGTTGCCGGCATGGCCGTGTGGTTGGCAGCCATTCTCGTCGCCCAGAAAGGAGGAGCCGAAGCCGTCGAGATCGGACGGCACAATACGGATCTTCTGCCGGCCGGCAAGGAAGCGGACGGCATCATCGGCGACTTCGTGCTTCGGAACGATCGCATCCACGCCCTCATTGGGGGAAACCTGCCCGAACGCCGGGCCAACATGATGCATGACCGGTACAAAATTATTCCGGGGACTCTGTTCGACCTGGATCTGGCCGGCGCCGGCAACGACCAGATCACCTCGTTCCGGCCCGGACACCTTTCCGGTCCCGTCAGCTACGTCCGGATCGTGAGTGACGGCAGCAGCGGCCGGGCCGAGATCGAAACCGTCCGCACGGCGGCCAGCGGGGACGGACTCTACCAGCGCCACGTCTACCGGTTGGCGCCGGAGTGGCAGCATGTCGAGATCCTTTCGACGTTTCACAATCAGTCCGGCGAGGCCCGGAAGATTCAGCCGCAACCGGTCTGGAAATCACCACCGGCATACGAGCGCCTCGCTCAGTTCTCAACAACGTGGGAAGCCGGCGCGATTCGAGTCGCCGACAGCATCGATCCGTTCGACAAACGATCCTACGCCTGGGCGCCTCTGGAGAGGGAGGGGCTGTCCAGCTTGGATGCAGAGGTCGAGTTGGGGCCTGGGGAAAAGAAAAAGTTCGGGATTGCACTGGCGGTGGCGGACAGCCCCCTGGCCGCCTACGGTCAGGTTGCGTCCGTCCTGAGCCCGACCGGGACTGTGACGGGGAGCGCCGTGGACCAGAGTGGGAACCCGGCCATTCGATCCTCTCTGCTGTTCAACGTCGGTGGAACCGATCTCCCCCTCTATCCCAATGCGGAAGGACGGTTTTCATTCCCGCTTCCTCCAGGGAATCATTCGATCCGTTTCACCGACCTGGGACGGCCCGATCAGGAATTGAACCTCCAGGTATCGGCAGGAAAGACCGCCAATCTAGACCTGTCCCCGCCGGTGGCCTCGGCTATAAGCTTCCGGGTCCGGGACTCCCGGGGCAATCCGTCCCCGGCCAAGGTCCAGTTTCTGGGTGTCGACGGGACCGAAACGCCCAACTTCGGCACGGACTATCGGGCCCATGGCTGCGATCACCAGTACCACTCCCACGACGGAGCTTTCACTCAGCAGGTTCCTGCGGGCGACTACCTGATCCGGATCACGCGGGGGCCCGAGTTCAACCTGGTGGAACGCCGGGTTGCCGTCCCCGCGGGAGAGACCGTGGCGGTGGAAGCTACTCTTGAACGTTCCGTGGACACCACCGGCTGGATCAGCACCGACTACCACGCCCACTCCTCTCCCAGCGGCGACAACCACTGCAACACCTACGACCGGATCATCAACTTCGCCGCCGAGCAACTGGAGTTCATCCCGGCCACGGAACACAACCGCATCTACGACTGGCAGCCCTACATCGACGAGTTGGGCCTGTCCGATCTGCTGCGAACCGTTCCCGGTATCGAGCTCACGGGGCAGGGTCAGCACTTCAACTCCTTCCCCCTCAAGTACTCGCCGCTGACCCAGGACGGCGGTGCTCCGGTCTGGCAGTATGACCCCCGCCTCAACGCCATCGTCCTGCGCAATATATTCGGCGGCGGACCCGACCGCTGGGTCCAGGCCAATCACCCGACCGTGGGTTACGTCTTCAACGACCGGGACCGGGACGGCCGGGGCGATGGAGGATTCGTCGGTTTCGAAGAACTCATCGACGCGGCCGAGATCTGGAGCGCCGAGATCCTGAACCCGAACCCCACATATCCGGTGCGGAACCGGCGCGGGATCGCCCAACGGGAGAACCGGACCTTCGGCTGGCTCCAGATGCTGAACCAGGGACGCCACATGTGGTGCGTCGCCGTGAGCGACGCCCACCGGGTCTTCGGCGGAAACGGCGTGGGAAATTGGAGGACCTACGTGCCCAGTTCGACCGACGATCCAGGGAAGATCGATACGGCGGAGGTCATCGCCAACTCCAAGGCGGGACGCATGATGATCACCAACGGGCCCTTCCTGCACGTCGAGACCGGGGATGGGCTGCCCATCGGGTCCAGCGTGATCTCAGAGGGGTCGGTGGTCCTGAAGGTCCGAGTACAGACGCCCAACTGGCTGGACGTCGACCGGGTCCAGGTTCTGGTCAACAGCCGCCAGGACCCACGGTACAACTACACGCGTAATACTCATCCCGGCATGTTCCGGAATGGAGTCGTGAACTTCGACGAAGAGATCCAGGTGGAACTGGAGCGGGACACCCACCTGATCGTGGTGGCCACCGGCGAGAACTCCAATCTGGAGAAAGGCTGGGGCCGGAGCCCCGAGT
Organism: Acidobacteriota bacterium; assembly: GCA_028874215.1. NCBI lineage: Bacteria > Pseudomonadati > Acidobacteriota > Acidobacteriota bacterium. The sequence continues at coordinate 162,599 of JAPPLF010000080.1, read as the reverse complement.
CAAAGATGCACCCGGTGGCGTTCACGAATCCAATTTACGTGGATACTGACGGACACGGATTCCAGGCCAATGGGGATACTTTGGATCATCCGATGTTGGTTGCCGCCAGCCGGTGAGTGTTTTTATCCACGTTTCCGAATCCCGGACAATTAACATCTCAGCCTAAAATGAGGCAAAAATTACCATAACCCGAAACTGGATATTACGAACATACACTTGCGTCCATATCCGTTAATTTACTAAATTGTTAGAAAGTTATGCTGGATTTGCTCGTGTGCAACTTATGGGACAGAGATAGACTCTAATGGGCATCAAACTCGTTGTCGCTGTTACAGACGACGATTGGTTCGAGATGCTCCGCCGAAAACCTGATCTTCCGGAAGTCAATTTCTGGTCCCCCTCACCCAAGAATTTTCGAGCCCTCCAACAAGGCGAGTTCTTCCTCTTCAAGTTACATGCCCCCAGAAACGTAATTGTCGGCGGTGGGATTTTCGCGTACGCCAGCACACTCCCATGCTCACTTGCTTGGGAAGCATTTGGGGAAGCTAACGGGGCGCGTTCCGCGCGGCAAATGCGGTTTCGCATTGCCAAGTATCGAAGAACGGTGACCGATGGTCACAGTGACTTTGACATCGGTTGCCGTATTCTGACCCAACCCTTCTTTTTCGACGAATCCGATTGGATTCCGGCGCCGAAGAGCTGGTCCCCCAACATCGTAGCCCTAAAAACCTACAACACTGCCGATATTGAGGGCCTCCAGCTTTGGAACGACATCAATGAACGGCTGAACAAACTAACGCCAAGTGGAATCGCGGAGCCAGGCTCACGATACGGCAACCCCCAGATTATTCAGCCGCGGCTCGGCCAAGGGGCATTTCGCGTGGTCGTGACCGAAATTTATGCGCGCCGATGTGCAGTTACACGGGAACGGACTTTGCCCGCGTTGGATGCCGCCCATATTCGACCCTATCGCGACGGCGGCAAGCACGAGCCACCCAACGGACTGCTGCTTCGCAGTGACATTCACCGGCTATTCGACAGGGGTTACGTTACGGTCTCTCCTGATCTCCACTTCGAAGTCAGCCGTCGCATTCGGGAAGAGTTCGAGAACGGCAGGGACTACTACGCACTTCATGGAAAAAGGATTGCAGTCCCACAGAAACCGGAGCTACGCCCCGCCTCCCGGGCCTTGGCATGGCACAACGACCACTGTTTCAGAGGTTGAGCGGGATTAATATGGCCCAAAGTGACCGTGACACCGCGATTCGCATAGCGGCCTTCGAACATGTTCGAAGACTGCAAGAGGTCCACGGTCAACTGACCGCTAAAGAGTTGAAGCCCGGTCTGGTTTTCGAGAACAAACGGATTCCATTGGTCAATCCGCAACGGGGAATTTTCAAGCCCAGGCAGATGCGGTTCTTGCTTTCAATCAGGACCGTTTTTCCGAAGCCTGGCGGCCGGGTCTGGTACGACGATCAACGGCAGGTTCACCGCCAGATCTACGAAGGAGACGAGACCATCGACTACGCTTTCATGGGACGGAATCCTGAGGCTGCGGACAATCGCTGGCTACGGGAAGCATTCGAGAACCGGATACCCGTAATCTATTTTCTCGGAATAGCTCCCGGCCGCTATCAGGCCATCGTGCCGGCATTTATCTCCGGTTGGGACCCCGATGCATTGAACGCCAGCGTTTCATTCGGAATCCCCGAACAAGAATCATTGGAACCACCGGAAACTACTCTGGAACGACGGTATGCTCTGCGGACTGTCAAACACCGCCTGCACCAAGTATCGTTTCGGGAAGCCGTTATCAGTGCCTATAACGACAGATGCGCATTTTCGGGGTTGTCCGAACCCCTGCTATTGGACGCCGCGCATATCATCTCGGACAAGGACGAGCACCTGGGACAGCCCGTGATTCCGAACGGCATCCCGCTATCTAAAATCCATCATGCCGCCTTTGATGCACATCTGATCGGCATCGACCCGGATTACCAACTGCATGTCTCTGACCGACTGCTCGACCTGAAGGACGGCCCGGTCCTGGAAGCCTTAAAGGGACTTAATGGCGGAACCATTAACCTGCCGAGACGGATCCAGGATCGACCGGATAGAGACCGCCTCGCCCAGCGGTTCGAACGGTTCCAAGCCGTGGCTTGAGATGCACGTATCCCAAATCTGGCCCTCGATATAGAGCGCGCGAGAATGTGACTGTCCCCGTTTCTTCCGTCGTTTCCAGCATCGCCGTCGAATAGTTCTCCGACGCATAGATGACTTCCGCGCCTGCCTCATGCCATCTTCCGGCCGTACGCTTGGCGCCATCCGTGCTCCACACCGAGAACTGTCCCGAAGGGTCGCCGATCCGGTACGCCCGCATCGTTTCCGGCAGCACTCACGGATGCATCAGAGAGCAAATCCGGCCTCGGCGCGACGGATGAGTTTCAATACTACTGCCGCACCGGCCGAACTGGATCGCGTCATGTCGAAAGGCGTCTCACCATCCAGGAGAGGGTGTGGCCGGTTCAGAAATCCAACGATAGCCTCCCGGTCCCCATGGAATGCGCGGTCCAGGGCGTCCACCACGGGTCCGACATCATAGACCCGCTCACTATGATCTGATGGAACCATGGGACAAGATTCGGCTGCGGATACGTCTCAGCGGGTTCACTCTTGCAGGTTCCTGTCGTCCGGGAGGCACGGCTCCCATCTACAGTAGACGGACCTGGTCCAGCCCTGTCATCTTACGGTCCAAGCTAAGGACCTCTAGACCGGCTCGAGCGTAATCATCTGCGATCAACCGATCGAACAGGCCAGGACCACCCGACGCCTCGAGCGCTGCCACGACGGATCGACCGTTCTCGGGGGCGACCAGTCCACTACTCAGTACATCAAGCATCGCCGCGCGGGCCTCGGCCTTGGACACCCCGTAGTGGTGTTGCACGGCAATATACGCCTCCCCGATGACCTGATTCGATGCGAAGATTTCACAGCCTTGTTTGAGCATACGGCGCAGCCGGCTCACGCAATACTCAAAGTCCGATTCCGGATGTCCGGTAAGGAGACGGACCAGGATCGAGGTATCAATCCCGAAACGCCGGGTCATACGCCTGATTCCTGAAGCTCTCGATATCGAACGGCGGATGTCCCGACGGGATCCTGTTGCGTAATGTCCCCAGGCGAGAATAGTCGACGCGTCTCGGGCGTATCGTGAAACCGTCAGGCCCTTCGTTCAGTTCAAGCTGGTCACCCGGACCCACGCCCATGACCTCCAGCACCCGCTTTGGAAAAGTAACTTGTCGCTTCGAAGTGATCTTGACGACCATAGCACCGATCTCCTTACTAGAACTGTAAAACAGTAAGGAGACAGGTTCAAGCCACTCCGCCGAGTGCGGAAGCAGTCGCTGCAGGCGACTCTACGCCAGGATCTCCTTCACCACCCGGGCCGGGAATTCGTCGGTGAGGCGCTCGCTGCGGCCCTCGCGGACCATGACCAGTTGGCGGTGGTCCAAGCCGAGCTGGTGCAGGATGGTGGCGTGCAGGTCGTGGACGCTGACCCGGTTCTCCACTGCCCGGAATCCGATCTCGTCGGTGGCGCCGTGGACGGTGCCGCCCTTGACTCCTCCGCCGGCCAGCCAGACGGAGAATCCGGCAGGACCATGGTCGCGTCCCGCCAGGTTCCCCTGCCGGCTCTGGGAGAGGGGCAGCCGTCCAAATTCCCCGCCCCAGACCAGAAGCGTCGAGTCGAGCAGGCCCCGCTGCTTCAGGTCCTTCAGCAGGGCGGCCACCGGTTGGTCGGTCTTGCCGCAGGCGTACGCGAGCATCTGCTCCAGGTTCTGGTGGGTATCCCAGATCTGGCCCTCGATATAGAGCTGGACCAGCCGGACCCCCCGTTCCACCAGGCGCCGCGCCATCAGGCAGCGCCGCCCGTAGGAGTCGGTCTCTTCTTGGCCGATGCCGTACATCTCCCGCGTCTTGGCGCTCTCCTGGGAAAGGTCCAGGGCGTCGCTGGCCGCCAACTGCATCCGGGCCGCCAACTCGTAGTTGGTGATTCGCGCTTGTAGTTCCGTCTCACCCGGGCGCTGGTCCCGATGGCGCCGGTCCAGGCGACCCTGCAGTGTTCGGGCCAGGTCCCTCACCGGATCGGGGTATTCCTTCTTCGCCTTCAGGTTCAGGATCGGCGTCCCCTTGGCGCGCACCCTCGTTCCCTGGTACACCGGCGGAAGCCACCCCGAGTGCCAGTTCTGGATGTGGTTGATGGGCAATCCCTTGGGATCGTCCAGAACCACGTAGGCCGGCAGGTTCTGGTTCTCGCTGCCCAGCCCGTACACGACCCAGGACCCCAGGCTGGGACGGTTGGAGAAGGGCCGCCCGCTGTGCATCAGGAAGATGGACGGTTCATGGTTGAAGTGGGTGGTGAACATGGAGCGGATCACGGCGATGTCGTCCACCTGCTCGGCCAGGTGCGGCATCATGTTGGACATTTGGAGACCGGATTGGCCGCGCCGCTTGAACTTGAAGGGCGAGGGCATGAATCCGCCCGCTTCGTTGATGAATTCGATGGTGCTGGCCAGATCCCGTCCCGGTGGTTTGCCCGCGTAACGCTCCAAGGCGGGTTTGGGATCGAACAGGTCCACCTGGCTGGGCCCGCCGTTCATGAAGAACTGAATCACGGAGGTCGCCTTGGGCTCGAAGTGGGGCTGGCGCGGCCGCAAATCGTAGATCCGATTCCGGCCTCCGTCCGGCGCCGGTGTGGCGGACACCAGGTCCCGGCCCAACAGCCATGCCAGGGCAGCGCCATGCAGTCCGTCTCCGACCCGGGAGAAGAAAGTTCTCCGCGGCAGCTCTGCGCTCGACAGGTTCGGAGTCCCATCTCTCATTCCGGTCACGTTGTCCATCTTCAGGCTCCTCAATCGATGTAGAGGAATTCTGCGGTGTTGAACAGGGTATGGCAGAAGGCGCCCAGCGCCAGCCATTGCGCCCTGCCCTGCCGAGGCTCGGGGGAACGGTCCTGGTCCAGATCCCGTTTCCATTCCTCAGTCATGTCCGCCAACGTCGACTTGCTCCAATTCAGTTCCTCCGGGGACGGCGGACGGCCCAGGGCGGCCAGGTAGACTCTCTTCACCTGCGCCTCCGGGTCACGGCCGACAGTGTCGATCACTCTTCCCGCCATGAAACGGGAACTGGCCCGGACCGTCTGACTGTTCATCAACTGCAGGGCTTGGGACGAGACGGTGGAACGGTTCCGCACCAGGCAGTTGGGCCGCAACTGGGGCGCGTCGAAGGTGTCCAGCATGGTGACCGGGGTCGAGCGCCGTTGCATCAGGTAGATGCTTCTCCGGTATCCCTGCTTCGACTCCTTGGCCACCACTTCTCCGTCCGCTTTCTCCTCAATGGAATCGGGGGGGCCGAACGGTGTCGTGTCCAGCCGCCCGGACACCTTCAGGATGGAGTCGCGGACGGCGTCGGCATCCAGCCGGCGCATGGGAAAGTAGGAGAGCAGACGGTTGTCGGGGTCGCCGTCGATCCCGGGATTCCGGCGGGAACTCTGACGGTAGGCGGTGGAGGTCAGGATCATCCGGTGCAGCGCCTTCATGCTCCAACCGCTCCGGACGAATTCCGTGGCCAGCCAGTCGAGGAGCTCGGGGTGCGATGGAGGGGCGCCGGTGCGGCCGAAGTTCCCCACCGTCTTCACCAGACCGGAGCCGAAGTAGTACTGCCAGATGCGATTGACCAGAACCCTGGCGGTGAGGGGGTGCCGGGATTGCGTGAGCCATTTGGCCAGGGCCAATCGACGGCCGGTCGTGTCAGTCGTCCACTTCGGCTTTTCCAGCCGGTAGGGCTCGAGACCCACGCCCAGGACGGAGGGGATACCCGGTGCTACCGGCTCCAGGGGGTTCTGGTACTGTCCCCGGCCCAGGACGTGTACTGCTGTGGGCCGGCCACCCATGTCGAACAGGGCCCGGAGCCTGGGATTCCCCTTGAGCCGTTTCTTGACCTCCTGGACGGCATCCCTCTTCTCCTTGGCCACCTTCTGGAAGGATGGGAAGCGCTTCTCCAATTCCTCGGGGAGGATTTGCAACTGGTCCCGAAAGCGTTCGACAAGGTACTCCTGTACTGGAGTCCGTTCCGGAACCGGTGTCTTCTCCGCCGCGATCACCTCTTCCCGAACCAAATCCGGGATTGCGGCTCTCTTTTCCTTCAAGAGCTTCTGGCGCAGGACGTTCGCCTTCTCCTCGAAGGCCTGCTCGATTTCCTCGATCTCACGCTGAACGGGAGCGTTGGCCTCGTCGGCTTCCCGGACCTCCTCCACAGGCGCTCCCTGCAGTACGCGCATGTTGCTGTCGTTCCAATCCGCCTCCGGGCCGACGGGAGTCTCGCTGGGAGAGAGCCAATCGTAGGGATCGAAAGCGGAGCGCAGGATGGCGCTGAATCGATAGTAGTCGCGCTGTGGAATGGGATCGTATTTGTGATCGTGACAGCGCGCGCAGGCCATGGTGATCCCCATCACCGAGGAACTGAGGATCTCCACCTGGCTGGCCACAACCTCCAGACGTTCAGGGACGAAGGCCTGGGAGACGCTGTAGGTCCCGTCCGGACCCATGCGCATGAATCCCGTCGCCACCAGCAGGTCGCGCTGCTCGGGGCTCAGCTCTTTCGCCGCCTTGTAGTCGAACAACTCGTCGCCGGCGATCTGCTCCTGCAGGAAGCGGTCGTAGGGCTTGTCGGCGTTGAGGGAGCGAATGACATAATCGCGGTAGCGCCAGGCATTGGGACGAATCGCGTCGGCCGACACCTGCCCCTCCGAGTCGGAATAGCCGGCGGCGTCCAGCCAGCGGCGGCCCCAATGTTCGCCGTATCCGGGAGAGTCCAGGAGTTCGTCCACCAGCTTCTCGTAGGCTTCCGGCGTGCCCTCATAGGCCTGGACGGCTTCGGACGTCGGCGGCAATCCCGTCACGTCGAAGTAGGCCCGCCGCAGCAGGGTCAGGGGCGGAGCATCGGCCGACAGGGTGTGTCCCTCTGCTTCCAGCTTTTCCAAAAGGAAAGCGTCGACGGGGGTGCGAACCCGACCCTGGTGTTGAACCTTCGGGACCGGCGGCCGAACCGGCGTGCGAAACGACCAGAATTCGCGGTCCGAGTCGCTGACGAGGGCGTCCGACGAAGCGACGACCGGCTCCGGCTTCCGCTCATCGTAGGGCGCCCCGGCGGCGATCCAGGCCCGAAGGCGTTCCAGCTCCGACGAGGTCACGGCGCGCACCGAGAGCCTGGCCTGATCCTTCAGCGGGGGCATGTCGGAGTTCTCGATCCGTTGAATGAGCAGGCTTTCATCCGGTTTTCCAGGGACGATGGCGGATCCCGAGGCGCCTCCCTTGAGCAGACTCGCCCGGGTCTGCAGGTCGAGGCCCCCCTCCTGGTTGCGGCGGCCGTGGCAGAGGAGACACTTGACGTTGAGGATGGTGGTCACGGTCTCGGGCCCGGCGACCACGTTTGAAGCCGCTACAGCAACAGCCTCGGCCTCCGCTTCCGCGCGGCGGGCACCGTCTTCGATCCAGCGACGGACCAGGTTAATCTGGTCGTCACTCAGCCTGGCGGCTCCCATCGGCATCGCTCCAGAGTGGAGCTTCTCCAGCAGCAAGCTCTCCAACGGTGAACCGGGAACCAGCGCGGGACCGGTTTTCCCGCCCTCCAGAGTGGTCTCATGGGTCGTCAGGTCCAGTTCGCCCTGCGGTTGCGACGCCCCATGGCAGGACAGGCAGTGAGCTTCGAAGAGGGGAAAAATGTGGGTCTCGAAATCGGGCGCAGACTCTTCCTGAATGGCCAGAAGGTTTGAAATGCTGACCGCCAAGACCAACGCCGGCAGACTAAAGACTCCGCTAGATCGTCGCCTAGGCCTATAACTGCCGGCCTCGCCGCAACGCGACGAGTTCCCTACCTGTAACCAACTCATTCTGATCGTGTTCCGAACCCCTTGAGGAGGGAGTATAACAGCTTTCCGACCCCCTTTTACCTTGTGTACCGGGGCCGGTTCAGATCATCGACTGAGGAATAACTTCCGGATGTCAGATTCAGAAGCCACCATCAGTTCTGAAACCATGACGCGTCTGTGGCGTATATTGGGTGCTACCGGGAACACCATGGCACGAATCGATTTTGTCGTGACGGAGTTGGACAAGGCTCGCTATCAACGTCAAGCGCAACGGGAGAAGAAGTCCCTAAGCGCTTGGCTAAGAGAAGCCGCAGAGCAGAAGCTCGTAGCGGCAACGGGTTCAGCACCATTCACGCTTGCGGACCTGCGACGGTTCAATGCCGAGTGCGAAAGCCGTGAAAAGGGGTATCAAGAGCCCGATTGGCCAGAACACAAACGGATGATCGCGAAGTCCACGGTCCCCCGTCTCAATGGACCATGACCTTTCCCGACTCCAAGCTCTTCATCGGGAGCTGGTCGAAAGACGACTTTCATCGTCGATCAGATCGACACGGCACGGCCGTTGGGAGCCCCATTTCCAAACCACAAGATTGATATCCCCGGGCCCGGCTGCCACGGCAAAGCTCCTGACCAGCATCCCAACATAGCCATCTGAAACCAGGCGATCAGCCAGAGCCTGTGAGGCTGGCACCGAGCCGTCGAGCATTTGAGCCGCCCACGAGCGGCAATCAAGTTCGTGATCGTCTACCTGAAGTGCGGCCCTTACGGCCCCATCCCGTGAATCGAATACCGGCTCCAAATCGACGTCGTAGGCACAAAGCGTCAGAGGCTGCATGCGCCGGCCCAACGGTTGCGCCTCCCGTATGGCCGTCAGGGGGGAAAGAGACGTATAGAGCGCGGGAACGCCGCGCCGGTTAAACCGTCCGCCGTGGCGGCGCGCGCCTTCGCCGGAGAGAGGTTTCCAGGCCCATTCGGGGTTGTGCGCCCGGTAAACCACTCCCCGGAACCGCATCACGACGGGATCGAATCAGGCATAACCACCTGCCATGATCCGGTCCAGATAGGCATGGACATGGTCGGCCTTGCCTTCCCGCAGCAACAGATCCGGCGTGGCGCCACCGAAGCCCGGCAACGGTTCGGCCCTGAACCAGGCATAAGCGGCGAGAGCCGAACCGGTCTCCACCTCGACCCGATTCAGAATCTCCAGCATCTGACGCAAACGAACCTGCGTTTTTCGGGCGCGGATCCGCGATCTACGGGAAAACGCGTCCTTTCCGAGGCCCAAGGTTCCCGCGATTTCGGTCTTGGTCGTGCGGAGTTCGGCCGCGATGAGATTCGGAGAAAACACCTGTTCTTCCACGAAATTCTGGAATAACATTCAAGCACCTCGTTATTTGTCACGTATTTTAACGTGATTCCGCGTGTAGTTCCAGCAATCGGCGGACATCGACCAAGAATCTAACGGGCCAATCGTGGGAGTTCGCCGCACACCACATATTGACCGGAACTACCGGTAGGAATTCATTGAGGCGGGTCCATCGCACTCCGGGACCTGACGCAGGTTCAGGTCCAAAATCGTCGAGCAAGGCGTCTGGATCCGATTGATCAAGGACGTCCATCGACGGCATGGACTAATTGTGTATTATAGGTGTATGACACGCACAAACGTAGACATCGACGACGTGTCGTGTGCAGAAGTCATGCGCCGTTACCACTTGAGGACAAAGCGTGAGGCCATCAATTTTGCGCTCCGATCCCTTGCTGCGGAACCCCTGAGCGTGGAGGAGGCCCGGCGTCTTCGTGGATCTGGTTGGGAAGGCGACCTCGATGAGATGCGCGCCGGACGCTCGCAATGACACTTGTCGATACCTCTGCCTGGATCGAGTACCTGCGCGACACGGGCTCGGCGACCTGCAATCGTGTCGACGCATTACTCGAGGAAGAGATAGCCATCTGTGATGCCATCCGCATGGAAGTACTTGCCGGCGCCCGCAACGAAAGACACCTGAACGATCTCCGTCGCCTGTTGGCGCGGGCAACCGTCTTGCCGACTGAACCAACTCACTACGATGATGCGGCCACGCTGTACCGGATCTGTCGCCTGAAAGGAGAGACCGTGCGCCGGTTGATTGATTGCTTGATTGGGGCGATCGCAATTCGGGCCGGTGTGCCCGTTCTCAATAATGATTCCGATTTCGGCGTACTGGCGCGGCACACGGGCCTGAAAATCGCCGTGTAAAATGAAGGTAGAAACATTCGCGAGATCTACCTCACGTCTTCCTCAGCTTCTGACTATCCGGGTCACAGTCCGGTCTCAGTCCAGACCGATCTTCAGGTAGGAACTCAACGACGCCGGGCCGTCGCTGACCCAGAGTTGGCGCTGGTTCAGGTCCATGGCGATGGCACAGAGGGTCTGGAGCCAACTGGCGGTGTGGGCCTTGTCCGGGTCGGCATGCTGGCTGATGGAGTTTCCTCCGTCGCTCCGATCGGCCAGCCAATTCTGCACTGTCAAGGGTTCCACTGGTCCCTGCGCGGTGGTGAGTCTTTCCCAGCGTAGACCCCGAACCCGGCTGTTCTCGAAGTGATTGGGTTCCAGGACGTGCCGGCAGTGATTCGTGTGCCAGTAGACCTCGTCCCGTCCCAGATCGTGGCGGCAGATCCCTCCTGCCGTGGCCTCGAAATCCGCTGCCCTGCCCTGATCGTCGGCCACCAGGACGTTCACCGTCGCCAGCGGCGCATTCTCCTCCAGCACCTCGCACGCCGCGTCGAACCCAGTCTGAGCCAGGATCGTTCTTCCCAGCACGGTGAAGAGCTGCCGGCCCGTGGCCGCCTTCTCGCGGCAACGCAGGCCGGCCGAAACGACGCCGAGGCCGTCCTGGTTGAAGCCGTACTTCCCCGGCTGACCGCACTCGGTCACCATGACGTGATCCGGCTGGTCGTCGCACCGAGAGATCAGGACGGCGCGGAAGTCCATGACCTCGGGCCGCCAGTCCCAGCTCTGCCCCAGTAGCGTGTGACCGTCTTGCGAGCGCTCCGGTCCTACGAAGAGATTGGAGCAGTCCCCCAGGGCCACCTGTTCGAAGGTGATCTCGTAACGCCCCGTCAGGGCCAGGATGTCCTCCAGCCGTTGGCCGGACCCTTCGGCTATGCCTTCGTATTCCTCCATCAGGAGCGGATTGAGTTGCGCCGTCGGTTCGACGAACGCCGAGGCGCGCCGGGCCATGCCCTCGGCAGTCAATCCCAGGTGTTCCTTGAAGAAGTGACGATAGAAGTCCACCGCCGCCTGGATCGGATCTCTCAACTGCCGGCCGTGCTGAAGCCCCCGCTGCCGGCTGTCTCCTGTGAGCTCGACGACGTGGAGCGTGGAGCTGCCGGATCCGGCCATCAGGCCGGGTCCCCGCCGTTTTGCTCGTGGACGAGGATCCCCGACTTGTAGACCTTGAGAGGTCGCCTCAGCACCTCCAGGTCCTCCAGGGGATTGCTATCCAGCAACGTCAGGTCGGCGCGATGACCGGGTTGGATCCGGCCCACTCGAGAGAGCCCGAGGTAGGCGGCGCCCATGTCGGTGACCGTGCGGAGGGCCTCATGCCGGGTGAGGCCGGCCTCGGTGTAGCTCTCCAGCTCATCCACCAAGCTGTCGAACGGAGTGTTGGTGGCGCCGCAGTCGGTTCCCCCGATGATCTTCATGCCCAGGCGGTGGAAATGCCCCGTGTTGACCAACCGCCCCTCCAGACGCTCGACGGCGGCCACGTCGCCGGGGTTGTGGGCCGCCCCCGCCGCGCGGAATTGCCGCGCCGTCTGAAGCGCCGAGTAGACCGTCGGACTGACGATGATGCCGGCGTCCCGGATCTGGTGCGTCAACTCCTCGTCGTACCGGTACCGCCCCGGCGCCTCCACATAGCTGACGTGCTCGATCATGTCCAACCCGACCTCGATTCCCCGTTGGATGCTGTCGGTGGCATGGCAATGCGCCGTGATGTGGACGCCGTTGGCGTGGGCCTCCCGGACGGCAGCCTTCATGATCTCCAAAGGCAGGTCCGCCTCGTGGGGAACCGTTCCCGGAGTGAGACCGCCGCCGGAGGCCATGAGCTTCACGAATCCGGCCCCGTGGCTCAGATTCCACTCGATTCTCTTACTCAATTCCCGGACCGTGGCCACCTCGCCGCCCAGGAAATGACAGTGCCCCTTGGGGCGCATGAGCGCGTACCCGCACCTGATGATGTGGGGGCCCGGAACTTCGCCCGCATCCACCTGGCGCTGGAACCGGACCATGAGGTGTCCCGGTGCGGCGCAATCGCGCATGGTGGTGATGCCGGCCTCGATGGCCAACCGCGCGTTCTTCTCCGCCGTGACCATCCGCTCCTCATCATCGCTCCGGAGGTACGATCCTCTGGGATCGGGCCCCGCATCCAAAAAGAAGTGGACGTGGCAGTCGATGAGACCGGGACACAGATACCGGTTATCGGCCTCCATCGTGGCCCCGCTCCACGCTGGAAACCGGCCCACGGCCTCGATGCGATCCCCCCGAACCAGGACCGACCGCTCCACTTCGATAGACCCGCCGGAGACGTCGACGATCCGTGCGTTCCGGATCAGAAAAGAGTCGGACATGAAACCCACCTCCCTCAGGTTGCCGAAGGGTATTGGCTGGGCGGTCCCAGTCCCAACATTTGCCGGGCTTCCTGAATCGTGGCCACCCGGCGTCCCAGGTCGCGGGCGATTCGGGCCACGCGCCGGACCAGTTGGGCGTTGCCGCGCGCCGGTTCACCCCGCTGATAGTCGATGCAGTCCTCCATGCCGGTTCGCACGTGGCCTCCCAGCAGGATGGCCAGCGTATTGACCTGGACCGCCTCCAGTCCCAGGGCGCAGGTCTGGAAGACGCAACCCGGAGGAAGGTTCCGCACCATGGAGAGGATGTTGTCGGGACTCGTCGGGATTCCGCTCTGCTGCCCGAAGACCAGTTGGACGAAGTAGGGCTCGTCCAACGCGTCGCGGGTGATCAGATACTCCAGGAGATCCAGGTGACCCGGATGGTAAAGGAACACCTGAGGCTTGATTCCCCGCTCCCGGAGCGCGTGCGCCGCCCGTTCAGTGTGATCGAAGGTGGTCGCCAGGACCACGCTGGGAGAATCTCCTCCGCCCCGAAAGGTCATGGGACCCGGATTGAGGGCCATGATCTCGGGACGGGCCTCCAACGGAAGCGATTCGTAACGGAAGACCGTCCCCCCCAACTCGTCGTCCGTGGACTCGATGGGTGCGACCGCCTGCGTGTTGTCGATGATGATGTCCGGGTCCTGGGCCCGGATCCGGGCGTTGATCTCCAGGTACCGCTCGGCCCGGTCGGTCTCCCGGGTGGGATCTTCGGGGTCGCGTCCGTGGATGTGAATGATCTGGGCCCCGGCAGCGGCCACTTGCGGCGCGGTTTCGGCCTGTTCTCCCGCGGTGACGGGCACGCCCGGATTCTCTGCCTTCTGATGGCCGCCGGTGGTGGCGCAGGAGATGATCAAGGGGGGCATGCCGGTGGCCAGTCGCCTCCGGTACTGGACCGCGTTCAGATAGTCCCAAGTCAGGTCGGAATCGACGGAACGTCCGGGAGATGCGGATACCAGAGGGGTTCGAGAATCCAGGGGACCGATCAATCCATTCCCTCCTTCCCCGCTTCGGCGGCCGGTTTGCGAGTCAATCACAGGCCCGGTAACGGGTCAAGATAGGATCGGTGCGGATCCGAATCGGATCCGGATCCGGCGGAAGCGGTGGCTGGGCAACCATTCCGAGGTGCCCGCAGGGACTCGCCACCCATAAATCACCACCTCACCAGTCTGCCGGTTTTGAGATCATCGTTCCTGGAATAGGATTGGCAAACTGCAAGGCTTTCAACATCGTTCGGCGGATGTGCCGCACATGGCTCGCAACATTCGCCAATTTGGGGGCGATCTGCCAACGCCCTGGACAAATCACAAATACAGGTTTCTTTCGCTCGATGGCCACCATACGGATAGGTGTCACCAGATCCGTATCGTTCGAGATGACGGCCGCCACTTCGAACAATCCTTTCCAGGCATCGTTTAAGAGATGGGCCGCGAGATTCACATCCGAACCTTTCTCCTCCATCGTATGGATCTCGGCGATCACTGCATCTGACAACAATCTGTATCTCTTCCTCCGTTTTTTCTTGTTGATGCCATGCATCGGATAGTTGCCCACAGGCAAAATCTGTCCTCCCACCAAGTGATGACCCGCCGGTATCGTAATCGGGTTTGGTGTGTGAATTCGTCTGTCGGCGACGGGCAAATTGATGAGCGGGCGCCAGGTCGTTTTGGCCAGAAAGCTACCAAAATGGACCTTCACTTCGGGCAGGGTGTTGAGTGCTCTCAGGTAGATTTGCTGACGCGCTGGAGCTTGAGGGTTCGATTTTCCTGATACCCGGGCGGTGAAGTAATTGAGTCTGTCGACGGTGCAACCCGCAGGGAGTAGACGGCAGGCAAGCGCGACAGGATTGAGCCACTTGAACGGCGTACCCTTGAGCGCTCCGTAGTACAGATTGAAGCCGTCGACGTAGACTCTGGTTCTCACAAATACAGCCAGAAAAAGCAAGGGCCGCTCCGAAGAGCAGCCCCTGAGCCGACAGCACGCTGGCGGCGAGTACTTCCAATCAATTTATCGCCGACTCGATGCAGTTTCAAACCAGACTCTTTCCTGGGGCTGTTCTTTCCGGTGACATCTCAAGGAAACGGCAACCCAGAAGGCTGTTTTGATCGAATACCTGGCGCTCCCAATCGAGAGATCTCAGACTGGTCCGTTGACGGGAGATTCCAGTCGAGGCCGAGACAATTGCGGATTCCAACTACCCACCGGGTCCAACATCGGTCATTTGCGCCGGCAGCCTGACTCGCTCGTGACGCGGCATTTGTCCCTTCTTGACAGTCTTTGTGAGGCTCTTTATTGTCGGCTCCGTCCAGCCCGCGCGGATGGCGGGTTCGCTTACTTTTTGCCTGCAGGTCCGAGGCCGCGAGGTCTTGTGCCGACTGGACTGAGAACCGCAGGCTCGAGGTCCGATTGCAGGGATTTACAGCTCTCGACAACGCCGTCCTCATCTTCTACATCGTCCTCGTCGTGGGGATGGGGTCCTTCTTCTTCCGGGGACAGCACAACACCGAAGACTACTTCCTGGCCGGCCGGCGTATGCCCTGGGTGGCGGTGGGGGTTTCCATCTTCGCGACCCTGTTCTCCGCCATCAGCCTGCTGGGCAGCCCCGGCTGGGTCTACGAGAACGATCTGACCCTGGGACTGACCCTGGTGACCATTCCCATCGTCACCCCCATCGTCATCTGGGTTTTCCTGCCCTTCTACCACCGGCTCCGGGTCTTCACCGCCTATGAGTACCTGGAACGCCGATTCGATCCCTCGGTCCGGCTCGCATCCTGCCTGCTCTTCCTCTTCCTGAGGGGAACCTACCTGGCCGTCGTCATCTACGCACCCTCTCTGGTCCTCTCCACCGTGACCGGAATGGAGCTACGCTGGACCATATTGCTTATCGGCGGTCTGGCGACGCTCTACACCCTCCTGGGCGGGATGAAGGCGGTCATCTGGACCGACGTGGTTCAGGCGGCTGTCCTGTTCGGTGGACTCATTCTCGTGACGGCCGTCCTGATCCTCCGGGTCGACGGCGGCCTGGGAGAAATCGTTGCGGTGGCCTCCCAGGGAGGCCCCTTCCACGTCGAGCTCAGTTGGAACAGTTGGGCGGAAGTGACACTCGTGGCGGTACTGATCAACGGTTTCTTCATTCATCTGTCCATGTACGGAGCGGATCAGATCACGCTGCAGCGGTACCTGACCACGCCGACGCTCCGGGCGGGCCGCAATTCCATGATCCTGAACGCATTCATGGTCGTCCCCGCCGCCCTGCTGCTCCTCTTCGTCGGGGGCGCCCTCTACGTCTTCTACCAGCAGTTTCCGGCCCGCTTGGCCGAGGGACTGAAGGGTGACGCCGTCCTGCCCCATTTCGTCGTCCACGAACTCCCGGCAGGGATCTCGGGAGTCTTCATCGCGGCCATGTTCGCAGCCGCCATGTCCACCATCGACTCCGCCATCAACTCCCTCTCCACCTCCACGATGAAGGATCTCTACCAGCGCTATTTTCGGGCCGAGGCCGACGAGAGGACTAATCTGCACGTGTCCCGCCTCTTCACCGTCTTCTGGGGCGGTGTGGCCACCGTATGCGCCCTATTTGTCGACTCATTTTTCTCCGGCATTCTGAACGCCTCCAAAACCCTGGCCGGATTCTTCACCGGGAGCCTGCTGGGCATCTTCCTGCTGGGCATGCTCTCGACCCGGACGACGGCCCCCGGAGTCGTGATCGGCGCCGTTTGCGGGGTTGCCGCCGTGGTGGCGGCCGCCCAGTGGACCTCCATGAGCTTCCTCTGGTACGCCCCGCTGGGCAGTGTCGTCACTTTGGTTACGGGTTACCTGCTGAGCCTCGCGACGACTCGAATTCCCCCCGGGAGACTGCAAGGCTTGACCATTCAGACCCAGCACAAGGAGGGGTGACTGCACGCGGCGCCATGAAGACAGTAAGGTTTCACGGACACACGATTTCGCAACTGCTGCTGGGAACCGCCCAGTTCGGCTACGACTACGGCATCGCCAACCAGGTGGGTCAGCCGTCCTACCGCGCCGTCTTGAAGATCCTGGAACGGGCCTTCGAGGGGGGCGTGAACGCCCTGGACACGGCGGCCCTCTACGGTGAGTCGGAGATGGTCCTGGGCCGGGCTCTGAAGGACCTGGGATTGCGGGACCGGGCCTTCGTGATCACCAAGTTCCCCTGGGTCCATCAATCCGGGGACGAGCATCCCGACCGGTTTCTGGAAAGGGGGATCGTCCGGGCGCTTCGAAACCTGGGACTGGACCGGTTGCCCCTCTGCCTTTTTCACCGCTACGACGATCTGCCCTATCTGGACGCCGCACTGGCCCTGAAGGAGAAGGGTTACGTCGAACACGTGGGAGTTTCGGTCTACGAACCGGAACAGGCGCTGGAGGCCCTGTCCCTGGAGGGAATCGAAGCGATCCAGGTTCCCCTGAACGTCCTGGACCGGCGTTTCCTGAAATGCGAGATCCCGGTCCGGGCGGAGCGGCAGGGCATCTCGGTGTTTGTCCGCAGCGTCTATCTGCAGGGCGTTCTGGGACTGTCCGATGACGACCTGCCCGACTTTCTTCAGGATCTGCATCCCGTCCGCCGCCGTCTGGCCCGCATCGCGGGAGACCAGGGCCTGGCCTCCCTGGCGCTTCGCTATGTCGCATCCCTTCCCGGCGTCCTCGGCGTGCTGGCCGGTCTTGAGACCCTTGCACAATTGGAGGACAACCTGGCTTGGATCGGTCAAGGGGAGTTGAGCCGGGAGACCATGGAGGAGATCGACCGAGCCGTCATCGAGGTTCCTCGGCGGCTTCTGGACATGAGACAGTGGCCCAACGCATAGTCCGGGGGACCAAGATGCCGACAGTGTCGAAGAAGCAAGAGGCAGGACCATGACCGCATCTGAAACCTACGTCCACGCCGGACCCCTCCGCCGCTGGACCGAGCAGATACTCCTGGCCAAGGGGACTCCGCCCCGGGATGCGGAGCGGGTCACCGAGGTCATGATCAAGGCCGACCTGAGAGGGGTCGACACGCACGGGGTCTTCGTCTGTGTCCAGCCCTACCTGGACCGCATCGAGCAGGTCAAGCCCAACCTGCAAGAGATCAACCTGAAGCCGAACCTGAAGATCCTCCGGGACCAGGGCGCCGCTCTGCTGCTGGACGGCGACTGGGGCTTCGGCCAGGTGGCGGCCTGGGAAGCCATGGAGCTGGCCATCGGACGGGCTCGCACCCACGGCATCGGCATGGTCTCGGTGACCCGGAGCACGCACCTGGGAATGTGCGCCTTCTATCCCCTCATGGCCGTGGCCCAGGACATGATCGGCCTCACCATGACCAGCACCATGCCGGCCGCCGTCCCCACCTTCGGCCGCAAGGCGCGTCTGGGCACCAATCCCATGAGCATGGCGGCGCCTGCCGGGAAACATCCCCCTTTCGAGCTGGACATGGCCACCACCGTGGTCTCCGGAGGCAAGGTCTATCTCTCCCACCTGGCCAGGAAGAAGATGCCCGAAGGTTGGATGGTGGACGAGCAAGGAGATCCCTTGACGGATGCCACCGTCGGTCTCCAGTCCGGATCGCACCTGCCACTGGGCGGGGCAGGTCTCCTCCACGGCGGCCACAAAGGCTACGGGCTGGGACTGATCGTGGAGATTCTCTGCGGCGTGCTGGCCGGCGGCAACATCGGCCCCCGCATCGTGGCCGGAGAGAATTACCACTGGGTGGC
Organism: Acidobacteriota bacterium; assembly: GCA_028874215.1. Taxonomy (NCBI): domain Bacteria; kingdom Pseudomonadati; phylum Acidobacteriota; species Acidobacteriota bacterium. The sequence continues at coordinate 144,314 of JAPPLF010000080.1, read as the reverse complement.
GGCCATCGACGTTTCCGCGTTCCAGCCGGCGGCCCGGTTCAAGGCCATGATGGATGACTTGATCGATACCCTGCACCGGACACCTACCGTAGCCGGTCAAGACCAGGTCCTGATCCCCGGGGAGCTGGAGCACCGGACCTGCGAACACCGGGTCCGCCACGGCATACCCGTGTCTCCCGCGGTGCTCCCCTGGATCGAGGAGACCAGCCGGAAGTTCGGGATCGATCCTCCGCAATTCGTTGAGTCCTGAGTCGTCCCCTGATCCTTCGGCATTGCGTCGCCTGGCCGGACCGAACCGGAAGGAAGCCGGCCGCCGGCCGTCCTCCGGTGGCGGGAACCTCATCCGCCGGATATAATCGACCGCCGGTCGCCCCCGACCCGGGGCCCTGGGGCGGCGAACCACTTCGAACCATATGGAGCGATCTGATGAGACTTCGACTCTTGGTCCTGTTGCTGGGCGCCGCCTCCCTGGTTGCGTCCTCCGGTGCGTCTGGGGATGGTGAAGCCATGATCAGAGAAGCCAGTCGTTTCCTGGATTCCCTCTCCGCCATGCAGAAGGCCGTGACCCAGTATTCCTTCGACGGCGCGAAACGGGTGGAGTGGCACTACTTTCCCGACAGCGGCTACCAGCGGTCCTACGGCTACGCCCGGCCCGGCATCGGCTACAAGTACATGGACGAAAAGCAGGAGAAGCTGGCCCACAACCTGCTTCGGGCCGGGACGAGCGAGCAGGGCTTCTCCAAGGTTCAGGGGGTGATCCAACTGGAGGAAATCCTCCGGATCCTGGAGAACGACACTTCAGGAAACCGTGACCGGGAAGCTTACTACTACACCGTTTTCGGCAAGCCTTCGGCTTCCGGGACCTGGGGCTGGCGGTTGGAAGGGCACCATCTTTCCCTGAACTTCACCATCCGGGACGGCAAGCTGGTCTCCGCCACTCCGGCCTTCCTCGGCGCCAATCCCCACGAAGTCCGCGGGGGAGCCGACAAGGGCCTGAGGGTGCTGGGCGCGGAAGAGGACAAGGCCAAGCAGTTGCTGCAGAGCCTGGAGTCCGGACAACGCGACTTGGCGGTCGTGCAACACGTCGCCTACAGGGACATCCTGAGCTTCGTCGATAAGCGGGCGCGGTTGGTCAACGAGCCTCCCGGGCTGGCGGCCGCGGAGCTCACCGATGAGCAGTACCAGGCGCTGAGGAGCCTGGTGCACGAGTACGCCGCCAACGGATCCACCGCCATTACCAAGGGGAGAATGGCTCGCTTCGACGGGACGCCCAGGGCGAAAGTCCACTTCGCCTGGGCCGGAGGGACCCAGCCCGGAGAAGGGGTCTACTACCGGGTCCAGACGCCCGATTTTCTCATCGAATACGCCAACACCCAGAACCGGGCCAACCACAGCCACACGGTCTGGCGAGACTGGAACGGGGACTTCGGACACGATGTCCTGGCCGCCCACTACCAGGATTACGACCACGGGCTCGGTGAGCCGATCTACAGGGCAGCGAAATAGCCCCGCCGGGCATTTGGGAACGCGAAGGGAAGTTCTTGGCCCCGCGCGGACCCGGCCGGCATCGAATCGACCTTCCATCACTGCGAGCACAGGAGTGAACACATGTTGCTAGCCCTCGACCAGGGCAGACCAGACCTGTTCGATGGCCTCCAATCCATCGACTACGGGGCCGTCGTCCTCTATTTCATCGTGATGCTGATCGCCGGTTACTACTTCAGCAAGAGGCAGAAATCGACGGAAGAGTACTTCATGGCGGGCCGGAGCATGCCCTGGTTCGTGGTGGGCGTGAGCATGTTCGCCACCCTCCTGTCCACGGTCAGCTACCTCTCCAGTCCCGGCGAAATCATCAAGAACGGTCTGGGCATCTGGGGGGGACAGATGCACATTCCCTTCACCCTGGCGTTGGTCACTCTGGTCCTGATCCCGTTCTTCATGCGCAAGCGTTTCACCAGCGCCTATGAATACCTGGAGACGCAATACGGTCTCGGCGCCCGGCTCTTCGCGTCGATCCTGTTCATGCTCAATCGGCTGTTCTGGATGGGGATGATCGTCTACACCGCCTCCTTCGCCATGGTCCGGATGACCGGCCTGCCCTTTATCTGGGTGGTGGTGGGAATCGGCTCCATCGCCATCGTCTACACCACCATGGGCGGAATGCGGGCGGTGATCTGGACCGACGTGGCCCAGTTCGCCATCCTCTTCGCCGGCCTGGCGTTTACCGTGGGATTCGTCTTCTTCGAGACCGGGACCGGCCCCGCCACCTGGTTCAACGACGTGATGCAGGCGGAACGGGAGCCGCAACCCTTCTTTGCCTTCGACCCCTATGTCCGGGTCAGCCTCCTGGGCATGGCCATCTACGCCATGTTCTGGTGGACCTGCACCGCCGGCTCGGATCAGGTGGCCATCCAACGGTACCTCACTACCGGCTCGGTCCAGGGCGCCCGGCGCTCCTTCGCGTCCAATCTCGGCGCCGACATGACCATTGCCCTCTCCCTGGGGCTCACCGGCATGGCCCTCTACTCCTTCTACCTGGGACAACTCCCCGGCACGCCCGACCAGGCCTTTCCCCATTTCATCGCCCACGGCATGCCCCGGGGACTGGCCGGCCTGGTGGTGGCGGCGCTTTTCTCGGCCGCCATGTCGAGCCTGGACTCGGGGATGCACGGGGTAGCCACGGTGTTGACGGTCGACTTCTTCCGCCGTCTGCGCAAGAAGGCCCTCGACGCGGCCGCCGAGCTGAAGCTGGCCCGGACGATCACGATTCTGGCCGGCCTGTTCGCGGTCGGCTTCTGCCTCTATCTCAACACGATTCCCGAAGAGACCCGGGGCAATCTCTTCGATCTCACTGTTCGAATCAGCAGCTACATCACCGGTGCCCTGGGAGGCATGTTCTTCGCGGCCTTCCTGCGCTTCCGCTGCACCGGCCCCATGATGATCGCGTCGGGGTTTCTGGGCATGGCCGTCGGCTTTTACCTCTCCCTCGCCACCTGGATACAGACCCACCCGGACATCTTCGTCTACGTGGACGCGCCCGGTCAGGCGGAGACCATGCGCTGGGAACCATCCAGGGACCAGGACAACGCCATCGGATCGGATTCGGGCGAGAATGAGTTCGTCCTGACCGGCGAAGGGGTGGCCGAACGACATGCCGTCGTCCGGCGAACCGAGGACGGCTGGCAGTTGGAGAGCCTGGCCGAGACCCGGATCAATGATGAGCTCGTTTCCCAATCCCAGATCCGGCCCGACGATTCCATCGAGATTGCGGGGAATCGCCTTTTGGTCAAGGTCAAGGCCGTGTCGTGGATGTGGGTGCTTCCCAGTTCCTGTCTGGTGACCCTCTTCTCCGCAGGTCTGCTGGGTCTGTTTACCCGGCGAAGGACCACTGGATCCCCGGCATAACCACTCGTGACGAAAGCCTTCAACCGTCCGGCCGGTCAGTTCGTCGTCTTGGGGTCCCTCGTCTGCATGGCTTTCTCCTCCTGCCGGACCGTGCCCCAACCACCGCCTGAAGAGATGGTGCGGATTCCCCAAGGCACTTTTCTCATGGGGACGGATCAGGGATTTCCCTTCGAGGGCCCTCCGCACCGGGTCAGCGTGAGCGCCTTCTGGCTGGATCGTTACGAGGTCACCAATCGCCAGTTTCGCGACTTCGTCACCGAGACCGACCACAGAACCGAGGCGGAGACCTTCGGTTGGTCGGGCGTGTTTTCCGAAGAAGAGGAAGCCTGGAACCCGGTGACAGGGGCCTCTTGGAGACATCCCACGGGTCCCGATTCCTCTATCGAAGATCGGCTGGACCACCCGGTGGTCCACGTCTCATGGAACGACGCCGTTGCCTACGCCCAGTGGGTTGGAAAGCGGCTTCCCACCGAAGCGGAATGGGAATGGGCAGCCCGCGGGGGACTGGATCAGGGTCCCTTTCCCTGGGGCGCCGACCTGAATCCTGACGACCGGCACATGGCCAACCTGTGGCAGGGCGTGTTTCCCGTCCGGCACCAGGTATTGGACGGATTCCGCACCACGGCGCCCGTCGGCTCCTTCCCGGCCAATGGCTACGGGCTCTACGACATGGGCGGCAACGTGTGGGAATGGACCCGGGACTGGTACCGGAACGACTACTACCGCCATTCCGGCGGCGCCCGAAATCCGGCGGGTCCCGCGAAGGGTTCCGAGCGGGTGATCCGGGGAGGCTCCTGGATGTGCAGCGTCAACTACTGTCAAGGCTACCGCGTGGCCGCGCGTCAGAAGACCGCCCCCGATTCGGGCCTGACGAATCTGGGTTTCCGCTGCGCCCGTGACGTGGACTAGTCACCGTGAATGCGCTTGCGAGCGCGTACGGCAACCTCTTCCGCGACCTTCCGGGAAGTCTCGATGCAGTCGGGGATTCCGACTCCTCCGATGAAGGCGCCGGTCAGGTAGATCCCCGGGAATTTGTTCAGGGTAGCGCGGATTGCTTCCATCCTCTTGGCGTGTCCGACGACGGGTTGGGGCATGACCGGGCCATGTTCCCAGACGTAGCTCAGGGTGGGGGAACAGGAGATCTTCAGGATCCGCCGGAGTTCCTGGTGCGTCCGGGCCACATTCTCATCCTCGCTCATCCCCGTCCGGCGCCGGCGCCCGTCGTGGACGGCACATCGAAGCAGAACCGAGTCCGGGGGACAGCGCTCATCGAACTTGCTGCTGACCCAGGTGCAAGCATCCAGCACCGTGTCCGCCCCCTTGGACGCGACAAAGCCGAATCCGTTCAGGGGATGCGAGAACTCGGATCGCCTGTAGGCCAGATAGACGATCCGGGTCGACGTATAGGGAACCCGGCTCAGGGGAGAGCTGTCCTTTGCGGTCAAACCGGCGAGGAGCCTTGAGGCCGCCGGAGCCGGAGTCGACAGGATGACCGCGTCCTGGACCCCGTCGAACCCGTCTCCTTGCAGTCGATACCTTCTCCCGGCAATGGCGGTCAGGCGCAACCCGGCGACTCCAGTGCGGATCTGCACTCCTGGGAGGCGCTTTCCGAGGGCATCCGTCAACTGCTGCATCCCGTTGCGCAGGGTCAGGAAGAGGGGGAGCGGCTGGGATGAACTCTCGAGGGGCCGGCGAAGGAATCCTTTCCGGAGGCTTCCCTGGGTCTGCTCCAACCGGTAGAGGAGGGGCAGAGCGCTTTCCATGCTCAAATGACGGATGTTGCCTCCGTAGATGGCTGAAACCAGAGGTTCCGCGACCCGGCGGGTGAACTCCCGGCCCAGGCGCCGATGGAAGAATTTCTGGACACTGGTGTCCATCCGGGAACGTGGGATCCACGGTTCCAGAAGGGCTCGCAGCTTGCCCGCCGGACTCAATGTGGCCGAGGACCAGAAGGCTCGCCTCCGAACCGGGGCGAGAAAGACCATGCCTTCCGGAAGCGGGTTCAGACCTTCCGGCCCCAGGACGTAGACCTTGCGCCGGTCATCCCTGGACCCCAGAAGGTCGGCGCCGAGGCCCAGTTCATGGGCCAGGTCCTGAGCCGCCGGCTTGTAGGAAACAAAGGCTTCGGGGCCGTCTTCCAGGAGGAAGTCGCCAACGCGTCTCGAGCGGACGACTCCACCCAGGCGAGGCGCCTTCTCCAGGAGCGTAATCTCCAGGTCCAGTCCTACGGCGGAGCTTGCTCGGCTCAGGTAGTAGGCCGCCGCCAGTCCGGAGAGTCCTCCGCCGACGATTCCTACCCTCAGTCCGGAAGGCATTGAGGGACGTCGAATGCCTGAATGAGAATGGAGACCGCCGGATTCTTGGAGTTTCGGTCCCAGGTTCGGGCTTGAGGATAGAGAGATTGGTCGGCCAGAATCGCCCGCTTCATGGCTGAAGCCTCCGGCGGCCCGCTGCGGGGATAACCGTTTCACGGTCTCCCCGGTTACGGTAGTTGGAACCGGTATTCCCGGCGTCCGATACCCCGGGAATACCGTTCCATCAACATCCGATCGAAGCGTCCCCAGCCTCTTAAGGTCCCACCCGACGGCAAGTAGTTAAGATGCAAGCGCCCCCGGATAGTCGCGACTCCGGTTTCCGGTCGAGCCTCACAGCGATTGCGCGGCGCCGTGACGACACGGTCGGTCAAGACTACATCATCCGCTTGATGATGCGTTGCGCCTGCTCGTTGGTGACGCCCAGTTCCCGGTGCGCCAAGGGTCCGCCTTCGTCCAGAACCCCTTCCAGGTTGTGGAGGGAAGGTGCCAACTTCTGGAAGAAGCAGCCGATGTAGATGTCGTCACCCCAGACCATCGCCTTCTCGCAGGCGGCCTTCCAGTCGGTGGTGTCGTGCTCGATGTCCTCCAGCTTCCTGACCCGGGGCTTGAAGAACTTGTAGTCGTTGTCGTGGTTGAAGGTGACGCAGGGACTGAAGACGTCCACCAGGGCAAACCCTTTGTGCAGGATGGCTTGCTTGATAAGACTCACCAGGTGAAGCGCCTGTCCGCTGAACCCGCGAGCCACATAGGTGGCGCCGTTCATGATGGCTGAAGTAATAGGGTTCACCGGCATCTCGACACTGCCGTAGGGAGTGCTCTTGGTCTTCATTCCCTCTTCGCTGGTCGGAGAAACCTGCCCGGTGGTCAGACCGTAAATCTGATTGTTCATGACCAGGTAGGTCATGTCCACGTTGCGGCGGGCCGTATGGGTGAAGTGGTTGCCGCCGATTCCGTAGCCGTCTCCGTCTCCACCGGTCGCCACGACCGTCAACTCGTGATTGGCCATTTGCGCGCCCGTGGCCACCGCCAGAGCCCGGCCGTGCAGGGTGTGCATTCCGTAGCCGTTGAAGTACCCCGGCAGATTCGAAGAACATCCGATCCCGCTGACCGTGAGGATCTCATGAGGTTGGAGACCCAACTCGGCGCAGGCCCTTTGCAGCGTCCGCAGGACGCCGAAATCTCCGCATCCGGCGCACCAGTCCGGTTCGACCTTTCCCTTGAAATCCTTTGCCTTCAAGGGCTTGACCGATGCTTGTTGAGTGACAGCCATACTCATGATACTTCCCTTTCCTGTGTCGGCCGCTGACCGGAACCGACCTGTTTTGCTTCTCCTATACCATGATCTCCTGGTAAGGAACGGAGTGGTTCGTTTTGCCCCTCAACTGCTCCAGCACCGCTTCCACGATGTGGTGGGGCATGAAGGGTTCGCCGTCATACTTTCGGATGTGGCCATCCGCCACGAAACCGGTCTCGCCTCGGAGATACCGGGCAAACTGTCCCGAGTGGTTGTTCTCGACGATGATGGTCCTTTTGGCTCCTGCCAGAGCCTCCAGGATGGCGTCGCCGTGCAACGGGACGATCCACTTGATGGGCAGATGGTTGATCTGAACCCCCTGCTCCTCGAGCTGTTCGATCGCCTCCTGGATCACGCCATAGGTGGATCCCCAACCGACCAGCGTGGCCTCAGCTTCCGCCGCGCCTTCCAACCGGGGCGCCTCGATGTCCTCCAACACCCTGTCGAACTTTCGAGCTCGTTTCTCCACCATCTGACGGCGTTTGTGGGGATTCGTGAACTCGTCGCTGATCAGCACTCCGTCCTCGTCATGCTCGTCGGTGGCCACGACATGGACGTATCCCTCCAGCCCGGGGATGGCCCGCGGAGACACCCCACTGTCGGTGTCCAGATAGCGTTTGTAGCCGTCGGTCGCGGAGTGCTCGGTAATCAATTGCCCCCGGTCGATCTCAGGTTGAAAATCGATGTCGTCCGGATCGACGCTGAAGGTCCCCTCCGAAATCAACAGATCGGAAAGCACGATGCCCGGGCACTGATATCGATCGGTCAAATTGAAGACCTCGGGAACCGTGTTGAAGGCGTCAAGCGCGTTCTTCGGGGCAACGATGAAACGCTGGAAGTCTCCCTGGCTCGCCCCCAGCATCTGCCACAGGTCCCCCTGTTCCGTCTTGGTGGGGACACCGGTGGACGGACCCGCCCGCTGCACGTCGATGAAGACCACCGGGATCTCCATCATGGCGGCTGCGCCGATGGCTTCGGTCATGAGCGCGAACCCGCCACCCGAGGTGGCGCACATGCTCCGGGCTCCGGCATGCGCCGCACCGATCGCCATGTTGGCGACTCCGATCTCATCCTCGACCTGCCGCACCATGATCCCCAATTCCGGGGCATTCCTGGCCATCCAGTGGAGCACGCCGGTCGACGGGCTCATGGGATAAGCGCAATAGAACTTGCAGCCGCCGGCGGCTCCGCCCATGGCCAGGGCATCGTTGCCGGTCCAGACCGCAAGCGGTTTCGGTCCCACCGGGACTTGGACGGGAAAAGGATCGAAGTTGATTTCGGCGAACTTGTATCCGGCTTCCGCAACCGTGACGTTTTCGTCCACCACGGCCTGCCCCTTACGCCCGAACTGGAGCTTCAACGCGCCGGCCAGCACATCGAAGTCCAATCGCAGCAGGGACACCATCACACCCAGGGCGACGGTGTTCTGGACCAGCCGGTTCCGATTGCCGCTGGTCAGGTCCACGACCGGCATGGGGCACAACTGGACTCCATCGGCGGCGTCCCCGGGCGTGATGGCGTCGCTGTTGTAGATGGCGCAAGCACCCGGGCCCAGCAAACCAAGATGCCGGTTCATGGTGTCCTGATTCAGGCAGACCAGGAGATCCAGCTTGTCGCCGTGAGTCGATGGATAGCCGTCCTTGAGCCGAATCGTAAGAAAAATGTGCCCACCGCGAATGATGGACTGGTAGGCATTGTATGCGTGCAGGTGAACGCCGCGCCGCACGAAGATTCGAGCCAGGATGTTTCCCGGCGTCGCAATTCCCTGACCGGCAGCGCCACCGATGGCCAAGGCAAAATCGAACTGTCCCGAACTCATATCCATTCTCTCCTCGAGTTGGGGGCGGACCCGGACGAGTCGCTCGTGAACTCCGCCAGGGTCGAAACTCGTATCCGAATAAAGAAATGGCGGGCGGGAACACTCCCACCGCCGCCAAATCTACCCGTCCTTCCTTTCAGACGCGCTCGCGAAGACCACTTTACTTTACACGAATCCCCTGCCAAATGCCAGATACGGCGGCCACGCCGGCGCCGACAGGTGTCAGGACCAGCCGCCGTCACCCGCGCTTGGCTCGGGCCAACTCTCGGACCCGGTCCTCCGGGCCCAGCACCACCAGCACGTCTCCGGCTCCGATCTTCACGGCGTCATCGGGGTTGAAGACCACGGGAGACTGGGAGCGTTTGACGGCAACGATGATCAGACCGTACCCGCTCCGGATCCTGGACTCTTCGATGGAGCGTCCCGCCACCTCCGAGTCCGGAGCGATTTGAATCTCCTCCATGACGAGTTGCAGGCGTTCCCGACGGATCACCAGGTCCATGAACTCCACCAGCGCCGGACTCAGGACCTTGTGAAGCAGCCTCAGTCCCACCAGCTCGTACGGCGACACCACATGATCGGCTCCGGCCCTTTCCAGCTTCGTCTCCGCACTCTTTCCCGAGGCCCGGGCCACGGCCACCACCGATGGATTGAGACCCTTGGCCGTCAGCGTCAGGTACAGGTTGTCGGCATCCGACGGCAGGAGGGCGAACACCGCCTTGGCCCGGGCCAACCCGGCGAGGAGTAGATTTCGATCTTCAGTGGCGTCGCCGATCACATGCCCATAGCGGAGCCGTCTCAGATCCTCCTCTGCGGCCGGGTCGGCCTCGATCACGCAGAAGGGCAGATTGCGGCGGCCCAGCTCGATCGCCACGGTGCGGCCCACCCGCCCGTGGCCGCAGACGATGAAGTGGTCTTCGAGCTTGCCCAGATCGCTTTTCATGCGCCGTCTCCCCAATGCTTCCGCCAACTTTCCTTCCAGCAACGTCTGGCCCAGGGCAGTAAAGGTATAGATCGCCGTCCCCAGACCCGCCACGATCAGGAAGGTGGCGAACGCCTTTCCATAGGCCGAAAGCGGTTCCACCTCTCCGTATCCCACCGTGGAGATGGTGATGACGGTCATGTAGACACTGTCCAGCAGCGACCACCCCTCGATCCAGGAAAATCCCAGACTGCCCACCACCAACCATGTCTGGAGCAGACCGATTCCCAGGATCAGAGTGGAACGTCTTCGCGCCATATTCCTCCAGACCGGGATTCAGAGGGAGGGCGATTCCGAGCCGGGCGAAAAACCATAACCTCGTGCGGCGCCGCTTCCGGCCCTTCCCGGGCCGGGTCCGCCGTCGATGCGGACCGTCCATTCAGCCCAGGGCCACGTCCAGAATCATCATCACGGTGAATCCGAAGATGGCGCCCATGGTGGCCAGATCCGTGTCGCCTGCCCGCTGGGACTCGGGGACCACCTCCTCCACCACGACGAAAATCATGGCTCCGGCGGCGAAACCGAAGGCATAGGGCAGCAACGGCCGCGAAAGAGAGACCAGGACGGCCCCCAGGACGCCGGCCACCGGCTCCACCACGGCCGAAAGTTGACCGTACCAGAAACACTTCAAGCGGGAGACCTTCTCCCGGCGCAACGGCATGGCCACAGCCACCCCCTCCGGCAGATTCTGGAGTCCGATTCCGATGGCGAGCGCCACCGCCGACCCCAGAGTCATGGCCGAATCGACGCCCAGGGATCCGAACGCCACCCCGACGGCCAAGCCCTCCGGAATATTGTGGATGGTTATGGCCAGTATCAACAGGCTCGTCCGGTGCCAAGTGGTCTTGATCCCCTCCGACTCGGATTTTGGAAATCCCAGGTGAAGGTGGGGCATCACCTTGTCGACGCACCACAGGAACGAGGCGCCGATCAGAAATCCGGTGGCTGCGGGAAACCATTCCGGCAGGGTCCCGCCTTCCGACATTTCGATGGCCGGGGCCAGTAGGGACCAATAGCTGGCGGCGATCATCACCCCCGCCGCGAATCCCAACATGCCATCCAGGACCTTGCGGTTCAGGTCCTTGGCGGCGAAGACGAGGGCCGCCCCGAGAGCGGTCATGAACCAGGTGAATCCAGTCGCACCCAAGGCCTGCAGAACCGGATGCCACCCGCGAAATCCAAACAGATCTTCCATCAACATTCCTCGACCGGGGGATTCTAACAGTCCGTGGTGAAAGTCCCGCGTCTTGTCCCCGTCATTCTATCCGGGCGGGCAGACAGCCTGGATCCGGCGGCTTGAACTCCGGGACGACTCTTTCTATTCTTCACGCGTGCCTACGAAGATTGCTCTCTGTCTGGCCGCTTGGCTGATTCCGGGATCGGGCCACCTGCTCCAGGGGCGGTGGGCAAGGGGGCTGCTTTTCTTCGCAGTCGTAATGATCCTGTTCGTCTTCGGCCTCTCCATGGAGGGCCGCCTATTCGGCTTGGGGCCAGGGTTCTTCGGCAAGCTCAAATTCATCGCCGATCTGAGCATCGGACTTCCCTACCTCCTGGGGAAATGGGCCGGTTGGGGAGCGGGCAACATCCATTCTTTCGGCTATGAATACGGCAATACCTTCCTCTACACGGCGGGGTTGCTCAACATGCTGATGGTGCTGGACAGCTACGACATCGCGGCGGGGAATCGACGATGAACCACCTTGCCGGGTTGGTCCTTCTGGCGTTGAGCATCGGCGCGGTCTTCGCCTTGATCAACAAGGAGGATACGGGCGACCGGGTCCGGTATTTCCTCTCCCTGACGGCCTATCTGGTTCTGGGATCGTTGGCGGCCGTGTGGCTGATGCAGCTGATTCCGTGGTAGCGACGGTGGCGACGTGGGGACCGTCCTGCACTGGATTCCGGCTCTCGTCACCATCGGCCTGATCGTCTTCCTTTCTCATCAGAGCCGTCTGCCCGGAGCCGGATTGGGTCTGAACCCTCTGCTCCATCTTATCGAGTATGCGTTTTTGACTCTGACCCTGGTCTGGGGAAGAAGCGCAGGACTGCGGCGGAAAATCCGGACACGCCAACTCGTGTGGCTCGGAATACTGGGAACGCTCTTTGCGGTGACCGACGAGATCCATCAGTCCTTCGTTCCCAGCCGGATCGCCTCCGCTGGAGACCTGCTGGCGGACGTGGCGGGAATCACTCTGGTCCTGGCAGCTTACCGTCTGGTCCGGAACCGTTTCTAGTCACCAAGGGGCGCAATAATTTGCAATATGCCGGAGTGGAACGCACGAGAAATGGAAGGCGGGCAGCAGCAATGAAGAGAATGTTTCTTCCTCTGGTTCTCGCGGCGGCCGCCGGACCGGCCGCCGCCATCCAAGCGCAGGGCTCCAATCCTCCAGGCGGCCGCGAATCCGGGGCCGAGTACACAGTGAAGCTGAATCCCTCAGAGCGCCGGGGAACAGTCGCTCCCGGGATCTTCGGTCACATGGTGGAGATGATCGGCACGACCATTTACGACGGCATCTGGGTCGGCGAGGACTCCAACATCCCCAATGACGGCGGCTTGCGGCTCGACACCATCGAAGCCTATCGCCAACTCCGCGCTCCCGCGTTTCGCTGGCCGGGGGGGACCATTGCCGACAGCTACCGCTGGAAGGACGGGATCGGCCCTCGATCTCAACGGCCCCGCATCATGAACATCTGGCAGGAGGTTGAACCTAATTCCTTTGGAACCGACGAGTTCCTGCGGTGGTGCGCCGCCATCGGCGCCGAACCGGTCATCCAGACCAATATCGGGATGGGAGACCCCAGCGAGATCCTGGCCTGGATGGAATACGCCAATGGCATTCACGACACCCAGTATGCTGAATTGCGGCGGAAGAACGGCCACCTCGAACCCTACGGGGTCAAGTACTGGACCATCGGCAATGAGACCAGCTATCACTGGACGCCCGAACTCTACGCCATCCAGGTGCGCCGCTACGGTTTCTACATGCGTCAGTATGCCACGGACGCCAAGATCATCATCAACGGGGAACCGGACACCGACTGGGTCGACAGGCTGCTGAAAGCACTCCGTGACCGCCTCGAGTTGTTCGACCTGATTTCGGTTCAGTGCTACCTGAAGCCGGCTCTTGCCGCCGAAAGCCAAGCCGCCGACACCTACACCCTGCTGGCCGATGTCGAGCGGTGTCAGGAAGTGATTGATCTCGCGGCCAAATCGATCGACCGCTGGATCGGGGACCGCAAGGACATCGGTATCATGCTCGACGAGTGGGGCTCCTGGCACAAGGAGATCGATCCCGTTCAATCCTTTCCGGTGGAGATTTCAGGAAAGGACTGGATGCAGCCGGACACCATGCGCGACGCACTCATGGCGGCACGCATGCTGCACGGGTTCATGCGCAGGGCGAAACGTCTGCGCCTGGCCCATCTGACCGAATCCATCAACATCATTCATAACGTCATTAAGACCCAGGGTCCCAAGCTGGTTCGAACTCCCACCTTCCATGTCTTTGATCTGCTCAAACACCATATGAACATGGATGTCGTCGGGGTGGACGCAACGATCGGCGGCTTCGGATTTGTGGACGAGGGCAGGACGCGCTCGCTGCCCGATCTGGACATCATGGCTTCCGCGAACAGTGATTCGAGCCAGTTCGTCGTCTCCGTCGTCAACCCCCACCTGAGCCGCGAGCAGACCGTCCGATTGAACCTTGAGGGCGCCCGGCGGCTGCAGCCTGCGGCGACCGTACTGACCGCCTCCGGACCATTGGAATTCAATGACTTTCAGGCGCCGGATCGAGTCAGGCCTGCGGCGGCGAGCGTTGGCGGACAGGGTGGAGAGTGGACCTTGTCGTGCCCGCCGTTTTCCCTCACGCTGGTTCGATTTACGGCGGTGGAGACGGGATCGTAGAGGCGACCCGGCGCGAAAATGTCAATTCGTCAGGGCTGGAGATGGATTGGCCCCCTCTCCTGCTGACTTCAGCGGCGCCAGGTCTCCCGGGACGGGCGAGAAAATCGGGTCGTCGGCCCTCCACGGTTTACGGCAGGGCTGGCCACTCCGATAAAGAACCAGATTCTCCTGAAGCAAGGCAGCCAGATCCGCGCGGCCGGATTGCGTGACTTCGTTCATCATTCCCTGCTGGACCTGCAAAGCTCTATTGAATTGGCCGCTCATTGCCAGGGCCATCGCCAGTGTCTCCAAATGCTCGAAAGCCACTTCGTCCTGGGACTTGAAGACACCCTGCAGGAGCTTCAGAGCCAGCCGTCCGTCGTTGACCGTGCTTTGGGGCGAAGCTGCCAGCAGGCGCGCCAGGGCATGGGTGATATCGATGTCCTCCGGCAGAGCCTTGTGGCTCGTTTCGAGAAGCGTTCGCGCGGCCTGAAAACGGCCCAGCTTCACCAACGTCATTGCCTGCATGAATCGGGCAAACGCGTGGCTGGGATTCAGTTCATTGACTCGGCCGTAGTGCTGCCCGGCCTGCGCCATGGCCCCCAGTCTCATCAATAGATTCGCCGCATTGAAATGGGCGTTCTCGAATCCGGGATCCAGTTCGACGGCGTTCCGGTAATGCTCGAGAGCCTTCGGATAGGCCTTCCGCAGGGTGTAGACCAACCCCAGATTGTAGTGAAGCCGGGGATTGCCCGGCGAGAGCCTGAGCGATTCCTGGTACTTGGCCATGGCTCCGCCCACGTCTCCCATTTGAAGCAGCGCCGTCCCCAGGTCCATGTGGGCGATCGGCTCCTGGGGATCGGCCGCCACCATTTGGCGGAAAGCCTCGGCGGCCTCGGCAAAGCGTCCTTCGCTCAGCGCCACTGTGCCCTGACTCCAAAAAAACTGCTTGCCCGTTCTGACTTTACGGAGCTCTTCCATCAGCGGATCCGGATATTCCGGGGTCTTGGTCCCGCGCTTCTTGAGATGTTCCCGCGCTTTCTCCAGATCCCCGATCTGCCGGTAGGCCATGGCCAGCGGATAGTGGATGCTGCTGGCGTCCGGTTGCATCGAGACGGCGGATTCGAAGTACTCGATGGCCTCCTCAGGATCGTTTCGAGAGAGAGCAATCTTGCCCAGCCCCGCCAACGCCGAGGCTGACGACGGATACGGGTCGCGGGAGATGGCCTCCTTGAAGAGCGGTTCGGCCAGGTCCGGGCGATTCAGGTTCAGTTGCGCCTGGGCCAGATGCAGCAGTGTCGGAAGATCTTCGGGTTCGATGCCGGCGGCGCGCCGGTATTGCTCGACAGCCTGCTGCAGGTCCCCCTGGCTTTCCAACAGGCGGCCCAGCAGATAGGCCCAGCGAAAATCCTTCGGCTTCAGGACCAGCGCATTCCGGTAGCAGGCGCGGGCGGCCTCGGTGAAATCATAGGCATGGTAAAGCCTCCCCAGTCCTCCGAAAGCATCAGCCCGAGCCGAATCGGAAACTTCGACCGCGGAGACCTTGGCCGCCAACTTGGAACGCTCCGCTTGAAGTTGCTCCCGAATCAGCCGCTCGACGGCATTGAGGTCGGGATGAGGAACGGGGGTCAAATCTCTGGCGGCGGGGTCCTGAAGCCCGGCCGGTACGCCTGCGGCATGGACACCGGCCACACCCAGGAAAACCAGAGCCAGGGTCAGCCCGGCCGGTACCGGGAAGGCTCCTTTGCCGTTTGCGAAGAACCGAAACATTCTCAGAAGCTCCCCCAAAGGAGCGGCGGTTTCCTAACCGCCGATCTCCGGTGCGACAAACTTGGCAACGAAGACTGGGCGATTGGAAATCGCCCCCCCTTTTTCTTAGAAGAATACCACCGGAGGGAACAGAGAGGCTTCTCGGTGACGGCTGTCCAAGTGCCATGGACCAAGCTCCGCCGCGCAGGAGTTGGCCTTGCCAGGCTCCCGAAAAAAGAAGATCCTATCCCCTTCACGGGGTGGTACTCCGAACCCCCGTAGCTGAAGCGATGGTCCCACCAAATTCGGCAAGGAGGGCGGGCGGCATATTGGCAGTGGTTTGGCTCGGTCTGGCGGCGGCTCCGTCCGCCGCGCCGAACCTGCGCCAGGAGGCCGACGAGAGAACCCGCCCGCAAGACCATCAACCTCCCGTACTGCGCCGTATGCCCGAGTTCTCCTTGACCGATCACCTCTCCCGGACCTTTGGGACCCACCAACTGCTGGGCAAAGCATGGATCGCGGATTTCATTCGCACCCGCGATCCGCAGGCGGCGTCGCAGACCGCCGCGCTGGCGAAGCTCCAAAAGGAACTCAAGAGACGGCCGGGCTGGGCCGACACTCGTCTGGTCACCTTTACGGCCGATCCGGAGCGCGACTCGCCGGAAGTCCTTCGGAGTCACGCAACTGCGGCCGGAGTGGACTGGGAACAGTGGAGCTTCCTGACCGGCTCCCGGGACGTACTGGAGCGAGTACATTCAGGGTTCGCCGGGACGGCGCCTGCGCACAGCGGGAAATGGATGCTGGTCGATCCGCAAGGGCATGTCCGAGGGTTCTACGACGGCAACGCAGCCGGCCAGAGAGAGGCCCTGAAGAGGGATGTCCTGACAACGCTGCAGGAACGTCTCCTGTGGCAGGAATTCCCGTGGTTGGAAGAACGCCGGCAGGCCCAGCTTGAAAGCGCCGGCGGCATCCAGGTCCTCCACGATTTTTCGTTTGAGGACCGGGTCGGGGAATCGGGCATAACTTTTCGCAACCGGATCGTCGACGATGCTGGAAGGTCCTTTATTTTCGCCCATTACGACCATGGCAACGGACTCGCCATTGCCGATGTCGATGGCGACGGCCGGCATGACATCTACTTCGTGAGCCAGGCCGGCAGCAATGAACTCTGGAAGAACCTGGGCGGCGGCAGGTTCGAGAACATCACGGAGCGGGCGGGGGTCGGTGTCAAAGAGCGAATCGGCGTGACCGCGTCTTTTGCCGATATCGACAATGACGGCGATGCGGACCTGTACGTCACCACCGTTCGCGGGGGCAACGTGTTGTTCGAGAACGACGGGAAGGGAGTCTTCAAGGACATCAGCGTCGAGTCCGGCCTCGGGTACAAAGGCCATTCCTCGGCGGCGGTCTTCTTCGACTACGACCGCGACGGCCGCCTGGACCTCTTCCTGGTGAATGTCGGCATTTACACGACGGACGAAATCAGGACGGTCGTCCATGACTCCTTTACCGGAACCGATCGCGCCACCTATACCTACTTTCGTTCCACGCCGGATGCCTTCAACCGCCACCTGAATGACGCGCTCTCGGAGCCCAGCATCCTCTACCGGAACCAGGGAGGAAACCGGTTCGTCGACGTCACCGTCCAGGCGGGTCTGCAGGATACGAGTTGGTCGGGCGACGCCAGTCCGCTGGATGCCAACAACGATGGGTGGCCTGACCTCTATCTGGCCAACATGCAGGGCCACGATCAGTACTACGAGAACGTCGAAGGCCGGCGATTCGTGAAGAAGAGCCGCCGGCTGTTTCCCGCCACGCCGTGGGGAACCATGGGGATCAAGGTCTTCGACTTCGAGAACGACGGGCGCCTGGACCTCTATCTGACCGACATGCACACGGACATGTGGAAGCATCTCGATCCGTTCAGCGAGAAGGAAAAGATCCCCTTCCCCGAGGAGATCGCCGAGAAGCAGATGTTGGCCACCGACGGGAATCATGTCTGGGGAAACGCCTTCTTCCGCAATCAGGGAGACGGCGCCTTCAATGAAATGTCGGATCGATTCAATGCCGAGAACTACTGGCCCTGGGGACTGAGCGTGGGGGACCTGAACGCCGACGGATTCGATGACGCCTTCATCACGTCCTGCATGAACTACGGCTATCGTTACGGAATCAACAGTCTGCTGCTGAATGACCGCGGACGGAGATTCGTGGACAGCGAATTCATTTTGGGAGTGGAACCCAGGCGCGGCGGCCGGACCCTCATCCCCTGGTTCGAACTGGACGTGCTCGGCGCCGACAAGGACCACGAACTGGTCAAAAAGGCCCGGGCCCGGGGCGCCAGAGTCACCCGTGTCGTGGCCTGGGGTGCCATAGGCTCACGTTCATCGGTGATTTTCGACCTGGATGACGACGGGGACCTTGACATCGTGACCAACGATTTCAATTCCGAACCCATGGTCCTGGTCAGCGACCTGGCTGATCGGAAGCGGATTCATTTCCTCAAAGTCAATCTCACCGGGACCCGGTCGAACCGCGACGGGCTCGGCGCCTGGGTCACGGTCCGGGCGGGTTCGGCCACCTACACCAAGGTGCAGGACGGCCAGTCCGGATACCTCTCACAGAGTCGCTGGCCGCTCTACTTCGGGCTCGGCGAAGCCGGAAAGGTCGATCAGGTCGAGGTGCTATGGCCGTCAGGTCAGCAACAAGTGCTTCCTGGACCCATACCAGCCGGTTCCGAATTGAATGTAACGGAGCCGTAGGCTGTAGTAGCTGAGTTATGGCAATTCATAGTTTGTTGCTTCTGACATTGGCGGGGATGCAGGCGGCCGGAACACCCGTCCAACTGCCTCCAGCGGTTCAGGAACAGCTCCAGAATGCCGCTCGCGCCGAGCAGAACGGCGACTGGAGCGCAGCCGAACAGGCCTACCGGGCAGCGCTGGCGATCCAACCCGAGTTCGCGCCTCTCCATGCCAAGTTGGGGCTGATCCATCAGTTTCAGGGAAGATTCACGGAAGCGGTCGCCTCGATCGAGAAGGCGCTGAGACTCGAACCCAAGCTGCCCGACGCCCACTTCTTTCTGGGACTCGCCCACTACAGCCTGTATGACTATCAGAAGGCGATCGGGGCATTCCAACAGGCGATTTCCCAGAATCCCGAAAACATCAAGGCGCAGGTCTACCTGGGGGTCTCTTTCCTGGCTCTGCAACGGCTTGACGAGAGTATCGAGCACCTGGAGGAGGTCACCAAGAAACATCCCCAGGAGCTGGAGGCACTTCAGACTTTGGCCCAGGCTTACTTGAACCGGACCAGAAGCGCCTACGACAAGTTCCAGCAGGTCTTCTCGCGGATCGAGGAGATCGATCCGGAGTCCTTCCGCACCCACCAATTGCTGGCGGAGGCTTACGCCACCCAGGGGCGTCTGAACCAGGCCATCGAAGAATACGAGAAAGCCGTCGCCCTGAATCCCAACGCGCCCGGGGTCAACTTCGCGCTGGGTGATCTCTACTTCGGTTTGGGACAGTACGACAAGGCGGAGCCGGTGCTGGAAAAGGAGCTGAAGATCGATCCCCACCATCCCATCGTCAATCTGGAGCTGGGAATCATCAAGAACTACCGCCAGAAGTTCGACGAAGCGATCCAGCATCTGGAGGCGGTGACCCGCGTCGATAATCAGATTCCCGATGCTTACGTCGCCTTGTCCTCGGCCTACGTGGCCAAGGGACGGCTACAGGACGGCGTGGCGGCGTTGCAGAGAGCCATCGCCCTGGATCCGAACCAGCCCCAGCCCCACTATCAGTTGGCTCAGATCTACAAGACGCTGGGACGGACGGAAGAGGCTCGAAAAGAGCTGGAGCTGTTTCAGAGACTGGACACGCAGGAACGCGATAAGAAGCAGCGCGATGCCGGAAGCTTCCTGCAGGGAACGCCACAGTGAACCCGGTCGGACCGACGATCCGGTCGCGGCAGACGTTCCGAGAATCGGGCCGGTCCGCTTGAGCCAGTCTCTATCGACGCTCGGGCGGCACGGAGAACCGGGTCCCTGCGCCTTGCACCAACATTGAATACGTATTGATCGGCAGTTCTTTCCATTCTTCCGCCCGTCCGTCGGGCCAGTAGACGCGCACCGCCTCGACTCGATCCGCCCGGCCTAGCCCGACCAGCACCCTGGGGTCATTGGCGGAAGCGTAGCTCCCGTCCGAGCGGACCCGGCGCCACAGGGTTCGGCCCTCGGGGAGCAGGACCGCGACTCTCGCGCCCAACATGTCCCGGCCCTGCGGCTGGCCGGCAAGCCTCAGTCCTATCCAATGGTTGACGCTTCCGGATTGATTGGCCAGCAGCCGCGCCCGCCCGCTGTTGTTGAGGACCAGAACGTCCGTGTCTCCGTCGTTGTCCACATCCCCGAACGCCGCTCCGCGGCTCACTTCCGACAGCCCGAACACGGCCCCGGCAGTTCGGGTCACTTCCTGAAATCTTCCCTGCCCCAGATTCCTGAAGAGTTGATTGGTCTGATGCAAGGGGTAGGGGTCCTTGGCCCGCGCCAGCGCCTCGACATTCTTGACGTGTCCATTGACGGCCAGAAGGTCCAGCCGGCCATCATTGTCGTAGTCCAGGAACGCCGTTCCGAATCCGGTGAATGGAATGCTGGGAAGGGCCAGCCCGCTCGGGTAGGAGGCATCCTTGAACGACGCCTTCCCTTGGTTGACATAGAGGGTGTTCTTCTCGTTGAGCGACATGTGGGTCATGAAGAGATCTTCGTCTCCGTCACTGTCAAAGTCGCCGGCGTCAACACCCATGCTGGACTCGGAAAAACCCTCCCCGCTGACGGCGCATCCGTTCAGCAAAGCCTCGTTCCGGAAACTGCCGTCTTTTTGATTGATCCAGAGGTGATTGGGCCGCTTGTCATTGGCGACGTAGATGTCGATCCAGCCGTCGCCATTGAAGTCGGCCGTACTCACGCCCAAGGCGCCATTCGATTCCCGTGCAATTGTTGCCTTGTGGGAGGCATCTTCAAAGGTCCCATCCCCCCGGTTGCGGAACAGGCTCTCCGGCAACGGTTGGTATTGGCTGGGGTCGCAATACTCAAGTGCGCTGCCGCCGCCCGCGTCGGAGAAAGAAAAGCAGCGCTTGTGGTTCGAGAAGCTGAAGTCGACGTAGTTGCCCACGTAAAGGTCGAGCCAGCCATCCCGGTCGTAGTCCACGAACGCCGCGCTGACACTCCAGCGCGGGTCATTCGTGCCGGTTGCCGCGGTCACATCGGTAAAGGTCCCGTCCCCGTTGTTCCGAAACATCTGGTTGGGCCCGAAATTGGTCACGTACAGGTCGGTCCATCCGTCATTGTTGAAGTCTCCCGCCGCCACGCCCATCCCGTAGCCCGGGGACTGGATCCCGCTTTCCTCCGTCACGTCGGTGAAGTGCAATCGTCGTTCGCCGCTCCTGTTCTTCCGCAGGTCGTTTCGGAAGAGCCTGTCGATCAACGGTCCGGAACCGGGTGGAGGGAAGATGGCATCGGACAGCGTCTTTCCCGGTCCGAGCATGCGGCCCTGGACCAGGTAGAGGTCGAGGTCGCCGTCGTTGTCATAGTCGAACATGGCTCCGCCGGGGCCCATCATTTCGCACAGGTAGCGTTCTCCCGACATCCCGTTGAAGTGGACGAAATCGATCCCCGCTTCCCGCGTGGCATCCACAAATATTTCGGTGGCCGTCGAATCTCCTTCTTGCTGCCCCGGAGCGGCGGCCTGCTGAGGACTCCGGGCAAGACAGACGGATAGCAGGGCGTCGATGATCAGGATGACCCGGAAACCCCGTCGGAGAGCGCCCATGCTTTTCTCATCCCACTACGAACACATTCCGTAGTGGAGAACCGGATACCCGAACCCCCTCAATTGGGGGAAGTCAGCAGCAGTTCCTGTGCCAGCTTCAGGTTGCGCTCGGCATCCGCATAGCTGGGGTCGATCTGAAGGGCGCGCCGGTATTCGAACACGGCACGGCTGAAATCCCCGGTCGCGAGAAGCGCATTGCCAAGATTGTTGCGGGCCTCCGCAAAGTCCGAATCGATCCTCACCGCCCGCTCAAAGTGGAACAGCGCCTGGGCCAAATCCTCCTGCTGAGCGAAGGCGATGCCCAAGTTGTTGTGCGCCCTGGCAAACTCCGGCTCGATCCGGATGGCTCGCCGCAGGGAGGCGATGGCTTGGCCGGCGCGGCCCATGGCCAGCAGGGCTCCGCCCAGGTTGTAGTGGGCTTCGAGCAGGTCCGGCTTGATCTTGAGGGCTTGCCCGTAGTGGCCGATCGCCTCCTCGGTATGACCCTGCTGTGCCAGGGCGGTCGCCAGATTGCTGTGGGACTCCGCATAACCCGGACGGAGTTTCAGCGCTTGACGATAGTGGCCGATGGCCTCCTCAACCCTTCCCCGCGCCTGAAGCACCTGTCCCAGGTGGTCATGGGTCCGGGCATCCCCCGGCTTGATCTGCAAGGCGTGCCGGTAGCCCGCAATGAACCGGTCACGCTCCTTGACGCGGTAGTCGGTCTGCAGGGTCAGCAGGTCATTTCTGTTTTCCGCCGATACCTGGAGCCACAGGTCACCCATCTCATCGCTGGAATTGGGGCCGTAGACCACCCGCCGCGGCGGATTGTGGGGATTGCGTATGTTCTCCGCAGAGTTGTCGTAACTGTACTGCATGGTCAGACGGGTTCCCTGCGGCAGAGAAATCGGCTCACGGTAGACGTATTCGTCCTGCCAATTGAAGTCCCACTCCTTGATGTAGACGAGCCACCGCCTGCTGCCGTCGGGAAGCTGTGCAAAGGCCCGCATCCGTTTCCCCAGATAGTGGGCATGCGGGTAAACGCCCAGAAGCTCCACGGCCACCGGCAGGACATAACTGTCCTCGATCCAATACTCCTTCTCCCCCGGGGCAATGTCGATGGTCCGGGCCCCCAGCCCGATGATGAAGGAGGACTTGGCCGGTGCCTCGTCACTGAAATAGAGCCCCACGCTGGGCTGAATCGGTTCCGGTTTGCCGGAGGGCATCATGTGCAGTTCCATGACCAGGTCTGCCCCCTTCTTCAGCCGCCAGGTCCTCCCTCCGGCGCTCTCCGTCGGAATCTTGCCGGGCGTCCACCCCAGGAAGTTGCCGTCGGGGGCGCGAGCGAACTCGGTGGACCTCATGCCTTCGAAGCCGGGAACGGGATCCTCCGCGTCCAGGTTCCGGCAGCGCCGGGTCGTGTCGACCAGTCCCACCGCATGATGCACCACCTTGGAGTTGCCGGGGCGTATTTCCAAGGCACGGACGAAACGGCTTGACTTCAAGGGAACCGGTATCACGAACATCCGGAAGACGTCCGGACCATCAGCCGCCAAGGTATAGGGCCGAGGCATGGTGAGAACCAGGTCCGGCTCACCCAGATGCCAGCCGGACGGCCATTCCGGCACCTCCGGGGCATTTTCCGGATTTCCTTCGATCGCCCCCTCGGCCACCCACTGGGACAACATCCCGACCTGATCCGCATTCAGGCGGCGCTCGCCGATGAACTCGCCGTATCCCGGCTCGGGTTGCCAGGGCGGCATGTAACGGCTCTGCGTGACGGTGACGATCTGATTTCGCCGGCGGTTGACGTCATCGTAGCCGAGCAGGTTGAACGGACCCGATCCCCCGGGCCGGTGGCAGGGCGCGCAGTTCTCGAACACCAGGGGAGCGATGTCCCGGTGGAAGGTCAAGCTGCCGGCCAGCCGGGGCGCATAAGTTTTCAGCGAGTCTTCTACGCTTGACTCGGGAGGCGGCGGGGCTGTCTGAAGAGAGTCGGGTTGTGTGCACCCCATCCAGATCGAGCTGAACAACGCCCCCATCAAGAGCGGAAAGACCACGCCTGCCTTGAATCTCTCCCCGAGAGGCCGATCCGGCCCGTAAAGCTTCACCGCCTTACCCCCAGTCAGATTACAGAGACGCCTGATTCCCGATTCTACGTGATTGCGACCGCAGTCCGGCAGATTCTCACAAGGCCGTGGCATGGATGTTGTACAGCAGAATTGAGACCTTCCCGCCGATTAGCATCAACCGCTCATGTAGACGTCCAATAAGCCCATGTACCCGTCCAATAAGTTTGAGAAAGTGCGGCCACGATTTGTGCTTGACTTTTTTTGACGGAATCAGGTAGCGTCCGCTACATCTTGTGGAATCCACTTTCCACCTACTCCACTTCCGTCCCTAAGGAGGACGCGACAATGCAGTCTTATCTCTCTTCAGTCAGGATCATCCTACCGCTGATGCTTCTGCTGGTATCCCTCCCGGTATCGGCCCAGGACAACTTCGGCAGGATTGCCGGGGCCATCGCCGACGAGACGGGGGCGCGGATTCCGGGCGTCGACGTGACGGCCCGCGATGAAGCGACCGGGCTCGAGACTGCCACCATCAGCAGCGAAGCGGGAGACTACTCTTTTCCAGGCCTGCCCATCGGGTCCTATACGATCAGCGCGAGTCTCCCTGGATTCAAGACCATCGAACAAGTGGGCGTCCGCGTGGTTTCCGGCTTGGCCATAACGCTCGACATCACCATGCCCATTGGAGAAGTGGTCGACACCGTGACGGTGGAAAGTCAGGCCCTGGCCGTCGACAACCAATCCTCCAGCGCAGGCCTCACCCGGGTGGTCGAGGAGATCGAGGAACTCCCCATGGCGGTCAACCAGGGGGCCCGGCACAGTCTGTCCTTCACTCGGACGTTGCCCGGTTTCTCTTACGATCCCTATGGCAAGGAGACCGACACCACCGACCGGGGCTACATCCACGGGGTCGTGGGGGTCATGAGCACCAACATCGACGGGATCTACTCCAGTCCCGCCAACAACTTCGGCATGAGGGAGGATTCGGGGCTGATTCCCGAGGTCATCAGCGAGTTTCGAACGGTGGCCAACGTCAACGCCGAGCACGGCTGGAACATGGGCTCGAGCGTGGAAATGGTCATGAAATCGGGAACCAACGAGTTCCACGGCAGCCTTTTCGAGTACTTCCGGAATGACGTCCTGGACGCCCGCCAGTGGTTCGCGGCAGACGTCAACCCGCACCGGCAGAACGAGTTCGGAGCCGTCGTCGGCGGGAAGATCATCCAGGACAGGCACTTCTTTCTGGCCAGCTATACCGGATACCGCGAGCGGCGGACGGCCGGCGGCCAGACCTCGACCGTTCCCACGGCGTTGATGCGTGGTGGGGACTTCAGCGAGTTCCTGGGTGGTCAGATCGGGACCGATGTCCTGGGAAGACCCATCATGCAGGGCCAGATCTACGATCCGGCCACCACCCGGCCGGACGGACATGGAGGATTCATTCGCGATCCCTTCCCAGGCAACGTCATCCCCCGCGACCGGATCAGCTCCATTTCGGCCGCGTTTCAGGACGGCGTCCCCATGCCCAACCGGCCCGGAACGGTGAACAACCATGTCGGTCCGCTGGACAAGGGCGAGCAGGACATCGACAAGCTGACCTTGAAGACGGACCACAAATTTACCGACAACTACAAGTTCTCGTTCGGGATGGACTGGCACAGGAAGGACGTCGTCTGGCCCGGGAATGCCGGCTATGACCAGAAGATCAATACCACCCACTTGACGCTGGGCAAGCAGTTCCGCTACCGGTTCTCGAACTATTACACCGTGCGGCCCAACGTGCTCTTCAGTCTGCGCTTTGCCGGCCAGGGGGTCCCCCGGGAGATCGGCAAACCGGGGAACACCTACGGGCGGGATTCGGGACTCACCGGCTTGGTGACGCCCGATACTCCCTTCACCAACATCCAGGGCGCCTCCGGATTCGGATTCCTTTTCCTGAATCTCTTCATGCCCGAGTTCACGTACCCGGTTTATACCGATCTGACCTGGGTCAAAGGGAGCCACAACTACAAGTTCGGCATCCAGGGCAGATACGCCGCCGTGGGACGGAACGTCCAGATTTTCACCAACGGCAATTTCACCTTCAGCGACATCACGACGGGATTGGCCGGCGGCAATCAGATGGATGCGGGCGGCAACGTCTCCGCGTTCCCCGACATCGCGCTGACAGGCCGCGGCTGGGCCAGCTACCTGTTGGGAGAAGTGAACACCGCCTTCATGAGGCCGTCTGACAACAAGAGGGTCAACAATCGCGTCTATGCCATCTATTTGCAGGATACGTGGCGCGCCACCCGCCAACTGACCGTCAACTACGGGCTTCGATACAACTGGTGGACTCCCTTCGGCGAAACCTATCATCGTATGGGCTACTTCAGTCCCGACATTCCCAATGCCGGGGCGGACGGACGTCTGGGCGCCTTGACATTCAACGGCGAGGGACCGGGGCGAAACGGTCGAACCCGGGCCTACGATCGGGATTGGGGCGCCTGGTCGCCCCGTCTGGGTCTGGCCTATGCCTTGGATGACAGGACCGTGATTCGAGCTTACGCGGGAATCACCTACGCCAATCCGGGCGCCGAGCTGCAGGGCGGTGGGAATGTTGCGGCTCTGGGGTGGGCAGCCCAGCCCGAATACAGCTCGACCGATGGAGGGGTGACTCCGGCCTTCAACTGGAACGACGGGTTTCCGGCCGAAGGACTCCAGATCGTCGCCAGTCTTCCCAACCTCGACCCAACCCTGGCCAACGGGACGGCCGTGCACTGGATTCATCCTCAGGACAACAAGTGGACCACCAGCAACAACTTCGGTTTCGGGATTGAAAGGGAGGTCGGGTGGAATCTCCTGCTCAAGGGGGATTACGTCGGCAAGCTGGGCCGGCACTACCGGCTGAATTGGGAACGCAACGAGGTGCCTCCCGCGATCTTCAGGCTGGGACCGGTCATCGATCAGCCGTTGTCCTCCCCCGCAGGCATGGCGACCGGCGTCGGCGTGCCCTATGCGGGGTTCACCGGTAGTGTCCGGCAGGCTTCGCGTCCCTATCCCCAATACACGGGAGTCAACCTGAGAGGCGCCCACGGAGGGATTACCTCCTACCATGCCGCCAACATCAGCGCCCAGAAGCGTTTTGGCGGGGGCCTCAGTTTTCTGCTGGCGTATACCATTTCCAAGAACATCGCCACTGGCAGAGGTTATGGAGTATTCGGCGCTCCCGGTGTGTCGCATGAGGGATATGGAGGGGGCCGAGTCCGTTTCCTGACGCCTTATGATCGTCCCCAGAATTTGGCCCTGACCTGGACTTGGCAATTGCCCTTCGGCCGGGGGCAGAAATGGGGTGCCGACGCCTCCACCGTGCTCAACCACTTCATCGGGAGATGGCGGGTCATGGGGTGGCACAACTACATGTCGGGAGACCCCATCGACCTGGGGCGTGTCAATCGCACCGGAAGAGGCATCGGGGGCGGTGTCAGCCATGGAGCGTACGATCCCAACGGCTCGCAGAAAAACACCCTCAACGTGGACGCATTTGCGCCTGAGAACCGGGTGATCGGCTTTGCGGACACCCGACAGTTGCCGGATGTTCGCAAGTTCGGATACTCGACCGAGAACCTGTCGATCCTGAAAGACTTTCAGGTCACAGAGGGCGTGCGTCTGGAGTTTGGGACAGAAATTTTCAATGTCTTCAACCGGGCGCAGTTCTATAGCCCGAGCTTTTCCCTCGCGAACCCAAGCGCCTTCGCACGATATCGCAATACGGCTCTTGCCCGAATCATTCAGTTCCGGCTAAGGATCGCCTGGTAAAGGAGGGGGGACATTCCTGTTCCCCCCTATTTCCCCGGAAGCGGTGAAAAGACCGGGTCATCGTCCTTCCAGGGTTCCCGGCACGCCTGTCCCCGGCGATACCGTCCCAGGTTCTCCTGCAGCATTCGGGCGAGGTCCATTCGGCCACCGCGGCTGACGTCCTCGATCATGGCCTGCTGCATCTGGACCGCCCGCTGGAACTGCCCCGTCTCCGCGAAGGCCATCGCCAGCGTTTCCACGTGCTCGAAGGAGACTTCCTGCTGGGCTTGAAACACCTCCTGCAAGAGCTGAAGGGCCAGCGGTCCGTTGCGGACGCTGCTGTCGGGAGCCGCCGCCAGAAGCCGGGCCAGGGCGTGAGTGATGTCGATATCGCCGGGCAGCGTCCGGCGGCCTTCTTCCAACCGGGACCGGGCGGACTGGTAGTGGCCGAGCCGGATCAGCGCCATGGCCTGCATGTAGCGGGCGAAGGCGTGGCCGCCTTTCAATTCGACGACTCGCGCATAGTGCCCTTCCGCTTGAGCGTGTCTTCCGATCCCCATCAGCGCGTTGGCGGCATGCAGGTGAGCCTCCACAAAGTCCGGTTTGATCTCCAACGCCCGGGAATAATGCCGGATCGCCTCCTCCGGCTTGGCTTGTTGCATTAGGGCGTTGGCCAGATAAGCATGCGTTTCGGCGCTGGCAGGTTGCAGGTCCAGCGCCTGGCGATAATGCTTGATGGCCTCGTCGATCTTTCCCTGGGCGTACAGTGCCTGACCCAGTTGCAGATGGGCCTTGGCGTCCTGGGGCCTGGTGTCCAGGGTATGCCGGAAACCGGCAATGCCCAGATCGAGTTGTTTGCGCCGATAATCGGTCTGCAGCGTTGTCCGGTCGTTTTGGTCGCGGGTGAGCATCTGAATCCACACCTCGCCCATCTCGTCGAAGGAATTGGGGCCGTAGACCACTCGCCGGGGCGGATTGTGAGGATTGCGAACATTGTCGGCTGAATTGTCGTAGCTGTAGCGCATGGTCAGTTCGGTGCCGCGCGGGAGCGAGACGGGCTCAGAGTAGAGATAATCGTCCTGCCAGTTGAAGTCCCAATCCTTGATGTAGAGGAGCCAGCGCCGGCTCCCGTCGGGAAGGCGCGCGAAGACCTCCATCTGCTTGCCCAGGAAATGGGCGTGCGGATAGAGACTCGTCACCTGCACGTCCACCGGCAGCACATAGCTGTCTTCTACGCGGTGGTCCTTGCTGCCCGCCGGAATATCGATGGCGACGGACCCCAGAATCAGGATGAAGGGGGTCTTGGTGGGCGCCTCGTCGCTGAAATAAAGACCGACGCTGGGCTGAACCGGCTCCGGCCGGCCTGACGGTTGCATGTGCAGTTCCAGCACCAGGTCGGTCCCTTCCCGTAGACCCCAGGCCAAGCCCTGCGCGTACTCCATGGGGACCTTTCCAGGTGTCCAGACCAGGATATGGCCCCCGGGCGGACGAGCCGTCTGCGTGGACCTCATCCCATCGAATCCGGGTGTCCGGTCCTGCTGGTCGCGCTGCCGGGAGCGCGGCGTGGGATCGACCCCACCCACGATGTGATGCACGACCTTGGGATTTCCGGGCCTCAATTCCAACGCCCGGACGTAACGCATGGACTCCAGCGGAACCGGCAGCACGAAGGTGCGAAAGACGTCCTTCCCCGCCGCGCCGGCCTCGGCGGCCAGGGTGTATGGCCGGGGCATGGTCACTACCAAATCGGGCGGCCCCAGCAGCCATCCCGTCGGCCACTCCGGGATACTGGGCAGGTCGGCCGGATCCCCTTCTGCCGACCCTTGGGCCACCCACTCCTGAAACATCTCGATCTGCTCAACGCCGAGCCGGCGCTCGCCGATGAATTCTCCATAGCCGGGCTCGGGCTGCCAGGGAGGCATGAAACGGCTCTGCGTCACCGCGACCATCAACCGGGCCCGCGTTTTGACGTCGTCGTAGCTGAGCAGATCGAACGGACCCGCCCCGCCCGGACGATGACAAGGAGAACAGTTCCGGAAGACGATGGGCGCGATGTCCCGGGTGAAGGTCAAGCCAACGGGAGGCTCGGGCTCCCTGGTTTCCGCTGCTTCTTCAGAGCCTGAATCTGTCGCGGAAGGTGGCGGTTGCGGCGGTTCCGATTGCGTGCATCCGATCCAACTCGAGCCGAACAGGGTCCCCAAGATGATGGGAAAAGCAAAGGTTGCCTTGAATCTCCGCTGAAGGGGCCGACCCGATCTGTAAAGCTTCACCGGCTTGTCTCAAGCAGGCGGCAGAGATCGCCGAATCTGCGGCCTGTTTCAATCCAACTGACGATTGCCGCCACCGAACCCATCCTGCGGCCTGACCGTCAAACCGGTCAAGTCGGGACCAACCCTGCGGCTGTCCCTCTTCAGGTACCGGTCACCCACCGTGCGACGGCCCTGCAGATCGACGGCGCGCCGTCATTGAACCCCAATCGGATCTTGCCTAAACTAGTCGATAATCGGGCTCGACTCGATGAGGTTTCCAATGGAACAAAGGGCCAGAGCCGTGCGTCTTCTATTCCCTCCCCTATTGATGATTCTGTCGCTGGGGCCTTTCTTTCCCGCGATGGGGGCAAAGCAAAAGGTGGATCCCGACGTTCGCCGTGAGGAAAGTGAGGACTATTTCAAGAACTGGCTGGAACGGGATGCCATCTACATTATTACGGAAGAGGAGAAGTCGGTCTTTGCAAAGCTGACGACGGAGGACGAAAAGGAACGCTTCATCGAACAGTTCTGGCGACGGCGAGACCCCGATCCCCGGACGGCGCTCAACGAGTTCAAGGAAGAACACTATCGGCGCATCGCCTATGCCAATGAGCGATTCCACTCCGGCAAGGAGGGATGGCGCTCGGATCGGGGCCGTGTCTACATCATTCACGGGGAACCGGCTGAAATCGAGACCTACGCCGCAGGAAGCTTCTACGACCGCGAATTCGAACAGGGTGGCGGACAGACGACCGTCTATGCATTCGAACGGTGGCGCTATCGGCACCTGGAGGGCATCGGAGACGACATCGAGTTGGAATTCGTGGACAAGTCCTTCACCGGAGACTACCACCTGGCTCTCAATCCGGAAGAAAAGGACGCCCTACTGCACATGCCGGGGCAGGGCCTGACCTGGGCCGAGCAGGTCGGTCTTACCAGAAAAGAGGACCGCCCCTATTTTGCTCCGGGACGCCACAACCCCGCGTACAACACCGGCAGTTTCCGAAACAACCCCTTCTACCGCTACGAGATTTTCTCCCAGGTGCAGACCCCGAAAGAGATCAAGTACAACGATCTGAAGGAGTTGGTGAAGGTCAACATCGGCTATTCAAACCTCGCTTTCCAGGTTCGAAGGGACTACTTCAAACTCAACCGGGAGAAGCTTCTGGTTCCCGTCACCTTGCAGCTCCAGAACAAGGACATGACCTTCAAGCGAAAGGGAGACCTGCATACCGCTCGAATCGGCCTCTACGGCGCCGTGACCAGCTTGGACAATCAGTTGATCCAGGAATTCGACGATGAACTGGTGATCTCATACACGCCGGAGCAGTTTGAAAGGAGTTTGAGGGGCCGATCGATGTACCAGAAAGTCCTGATTCTGGACAACAAGACCCGATACAAGCTCGATCTGGTCGTGAAGGACGTCGAAAGCAGCAACATCGGCGCCGTCAAACAAGCCATCATTCCGCCGTCGGGATTGAAGGAAGGCGCGAAACTGAGCAACAGTTCGCTCGTTCTTTCCGACTTCATCCGCAAGCTGGACCAGGTCCCCGAAGACGACCAGATGTTCGTTTTGGGAGACGTCAAGGTACGGCCCAGCATGGACAAGAGCTTTTCCCCCAAGTCCCTGCTGGCGGTTTACCTGCATCTGTACAACTTCGGCCTGGATCAATCCTCCAACGCGCCCGAGTTGAAGGTGCGTTATCAGATCAGGCGCGGCGGCGACCTCATTCACGAAACCACCGACAACAACGGGGAGTCGGTTCAGTTTTTCTCGCCGGACAGACTGGTCCTGGTGAAGGGCTTTCACCTGGGGGGCCTGGAACCCGGAACCTACCGGGTGGAAGTCGAAGCTTGGGATCAGCTCAACGATGCCAGGACTCAGGTCGGAGACAGCTTCCGAGTCAAAGGTGGCTAGTCCTCATTCAAACCCACAACACAACCGGATGATCCTGCTAATCGGGGTCGCCACCTTGGGGTTCTTCACCTCGTGGACGCACCCGTCCAAGACGGGAGACACCGGCGCCGATTGGTTCGAGGACGTCGCCCCGGCAGCCGGAATCCACTTCCGCCACTTCAACGGAATGTCCGGGGAATACTATTTTTGCGAGATGATGGGTCCCGGAGGCGCCCTCTTGGACTTCGACAACGACGGCGACCTGGACGTCTACCTGGTTCAGGGACAGATGCTGGGCCCGGACAAGACCATCGACGACGCCCTCTTTCCGCCGCCGGAAGAGCCTCCGCTCCGTGACCGGCTCTTTCGAAACGACCTGACGTCGAACCCGGACGGGACGCCCAACCTGCGCTTTACCGACGTGACCGCCGAGAGCGGGATCGTCTCGCTGGGCTACGGAATGGGCGTGGCGGCGGGAGACATCGACAACGACGGCTGGGTCGATCTCTACGTCACCAACTTCGGCAGGAACCGGATGTACCGCAACAACGGCAACGGCACCTTCACCGAGGTCCCCGTGGGTGACGGCGCCGATACGGCGTGGAGCGTGAGCGCCTCCTTCCTGGACTACGACCGGGACGGTTGGCTGGACCTTTTCGTGGGCAACTACGTGGACTACCGGCTGTCCAATCCCAAGAAGTGCTACTCCAGTACCGGCGCCATCGACTACTGTGGACCCCGCAGCTACCCGGCCCAGTCCAACCGTTTCTATCGCAACCGGGGTGACGGGACATTCCAGGACGTGTCCTCCCGGACCGGCGTCGCCACCAGGCACGGCGGCGCGCTGGGGGTGGTGAGCGCCGACTTCAACGGAGATGGCTGGATCGATTTCTACGTCGCCAACGATCAACGTCCCAATCACCTGTGGATGAACCAGAAAAACGGAAGTTACCGGGAGGAAGCGCTGGTGGCCGGCTGCGCCCTGAACCGGGACGGGAAGACCGAGGCCAGCATGGGAGTCGACGCCGGAGACCTGGACAACGACGGCGACGAAGACCTCTTCATGACCCATCTGATCCGGGAAACCAATACGCTCTACCTCAACAATGGCCAGGGATGGTTCGAAGACCAGACCTTCGAGAGCGAATTGGGGGTCGCGAGCATGCCCTACACCGGTTTCGGGACCGCCTTCCTGGATTACGACAATGACGGTTGGCTGGACATTCTGGCCCTGCACGGGGAGGTGGCCACCATCGAGGCCCTGGAAAAACTGCGGGATCCCTATCCGTTGCATCAACCCAACCAGCTCTTCCGCAACCTGGGCGACGGAAGTTTCGAGGAGGTCACCCAACGAGGCGGAGCCGTTTTCCAGCTCTCCGAGGTGAGCCGCGGCGGCGCCTTTGGGGATGTCGACAACGATGGAGACGTGGACGTGCTGATCGTCAACAACAACGGTCCGGCACGCCTGCTCATCAACAACGTGGGGACTCGCCGTCACTGGTTGGGATTGCGGCTGCTGGGCAAAGACCCCCCGCGGGACATGTTGGGAGCGCGGGTGGAAGTCGTCTTCCCTGATGGTCTCACGCTGCTACGGCGTGTCAGGACCGACGGCAGCTACGGTTCCGCCAACGATCCCCGGGTGCTGGTGGGGCTGGGGAACCGGAACCGAGTCGCCGCCGTCCGTGTGACCTGGCCCGGCGGCGGTGTCGAGGAGTGGAGGGATCTTCCCATTGGCCGCTACTCCACACTACTGGCAGGAAGTGGCCGGACAGTCAGCGGGAATGAGTGATTCGACGAAGCTCCGCAACCGGTTTCGTGCCGGCGCCCTGTTGCTCTTGGGGCTCGGCGTCCTGCCCTTCGCGGCCGCGGGAGAATCCGCGCCGGTCTCCCCATCGAATGATTCGATTCAGCCCATATCCCACCCGGACTTGAGCCGCCTGGAGCCTGCCGCCCGGAAGCGAATCAGGGACACGCGGGCAGGGCTGGAGTCGATGGCGAAAGCGGGAAAGGCCAGCTCCGAGGAACTCTCCCAAGCCTACGGCGAGATGGGCAAGCTCTACCACGTCCAGGATTTCCTGGGCGCGGCCGAGGCCAGCTATCTCAATGCGGAGTCACTGGAGCCGACAGACTTTCGCTGGCCTTACTACCTGGGTCACATCTTTCGGAACAAGGGTGATCTCGAGCAGTCCATCGCCGCTTACCAGCGGGCCATGGAGCATCAACCCGAGAACGTCCCGGCCATATTGGGCGCCGCCGAAGGTTATCTCAGCCTCAACCGCTACGAACGGGCGCAACCGTTGTTCGAGCGGGCGCTGGCACTGGACGAAGACTGTGCTCCCGCCCTGGTGGGGATGGGAAAGATCGCGTCCTCAAGACGGAACACCAAGGAAGCCATCCGCAACTTCGAGGCCGCCCTGGCGTTGCAACCGGAAGCCAACAGCATCCACTACCTGTTGGCCATGAGTTACCGAAGGCAAGGAGACCTGGACCAGGCCCAGGCCCATTTCCAGCAGGTCGCCATGCTGGAGAGGCTCCGGCGCGGCCATGCCACCGCCGGTTATCCGGATCCCCTGATGGAAGCCCTGGACGATCTGACCACAGGTTGGCGCCATCATTGGGTCCGTGGAATGCGGGCGTTCGGAAAAGGGCGTTTTGCGGAGGCCGTCAAGGAATACCGCACCTCGGTGGCTCTGGATCCCAAGAACCCGGTTCCGCTCACCGATCTGGGTTCGGCGTTAGCCCGAATGGGGGACCTCCAAGGGGCGGCGCGGGAATACGCTCAGGCGCTGCGGGTCTCGCCCGGAAATCCCATGCTCCATTACTACCTGGGAACCACGTTGATGGGGTTGCAGTCCGAAGAGGAAGCGGCCCGGCACTATCAGCGAGCCATTGAGGCGAACCCGGGGTTCATGGAGGCGCACTTTCAGTTGGCCAATCTGCTGATGCGCCTCCGGCGTTTCGATCAGGCCATCCCCCACTACGCGGCCGTCGCCGAACTCGATTCCGGTTTCGCCAGCCGGTCCCCGGCCGATAGCGCTGGAGGCGGACAGATCCGGCAAATGAGCATCCTGGCACATTTCATGCGGGCCATGGCCCTGGTCCAATTGGGCCGGCATGAGCAGGCGTTAGAGGTATTGGAGCAAGGACTGCAGGCTTTTCCAGGCCACGCCGACATGACGCACGCCGTGGCCCGGCTGCTCGCCGCTTCTCCCGACCCAAAGATCCGAAATGGAATGAGAGCGTTGCAGATTCTCAAAGGCCTGTTCGAGGGCCAGGGCGAGCTTGAACTGGAATACGTCGAAACTCTGGCAATGGCCTTCGCCGCAACGGGGCAGTTTGAACGGGCAGCCGAGATGCAACGGGCCATGATTTCCGATCTACAGCGGAACCAGCGCTTCGATCTGGCGCGGCTCCTGAACGAAAACCTCGCGCTTTACCAAAGCCGACAACCCTGCCGGCGCCCTTGGCGCGAGGACGATCCCATCTTTTCGCCGGTGGCCTCGGCTATGGATCTCCCGGGCCCGTCCACCGGTTCGCCGCCATAGACCGCGATTTTCTTGATCGCACCCACCTCAACTTTACCCTTGTTTCCGCTTACGGGAACAACGCAGGGGAACTCCTCGTGGGCGCCCTCTTTCGTTTTACACGGTTCCCCGCAAGCAGCGGTTGTCCCCACCCCACTCGGATGCCAACATACCCCCATGAACATGCTCTTGGCGGAAATCGACGCGTATCTGCTCCGGGCTTGCCCCCCGCGAGACTCGATCCTGGCGGAAATGGAGTCCCGGGCGGCGGCCGACTCCTTTCCCATCGTCGGTCCATTGGTGGGACGCCTGCTGTTTCAGCTTGCCTGCATCAGCGGAGCCAAACGCATTCTGGAATTGGGTTCGGGATTCGGATATTCCGGCTACTGGTTCGGCTCTGCCGTTGGCTCCGCGGGCCAGCTCATTCTGACCGATCTCTCGTCCCGGAACCTTCGAGACGCCGAGAGGTATTTCAGACGGGGAGAAATCTCCTGCCGCACGGAGTTTCGAGTCGGGGATGCCCTGAGGACACTCGAGCAGGTCTCCGGGCCGTTCGACATCATTTTCAACGACGTGGACAAGGCTCGGTATCCGCTGGTGTTCACTCAGGCCTCAAGATTGTTGAAGGCAGGCGGAATGCTGATCTCGGACAATCTCTTGTGTCAGGGGCGGGTTCTGAAATCGGGCGCCGATGAAAATGTCCGGGGAATGCGGGAGTATACGCGGCTGATCTTCCAGAACGAAGAGTACGTTTCCACCGTGATTCCGATTCGGGACGGAGTATCGGTGAGCGTCAAGCGGAGCTGAGGAGGAAGGGTTTCGCGGTGAGGCTCACCGCGGGGTCTCAATAGTACCGGCGTCGCGGCCGGTCCCCGAACGAATCCTTTCGGCCTCCGTACGAGTCTCTCTTGGGGCGCTCATTGGCCCGATCGACCCGAAGGTCGCGCCCTTCCAGATTCCTTCCATGCAACTGTGAAATGACTTCATCCAGATCCTGGCCTTCGCGCAACTCAACGAATCCAAAGCCTCTGGACCGGCCGGTATAGCGGTCTCGAATGATCCGAATCTCTTCGACCTCTATACCGAACTCGCGGATAAACATTTCCAGGGCGCTCTCACTGACGCTGAAGCTCAGATTGCCAACGAAAATTTTGTTCATTCGGACTCCTTAGGATAGTGAAATCCCGCCCGACGCCGGTCTGTCCCCAAGACGGACCACGCCACAAATCCCGGATGTTCGGATCAGGCTATTTGGAATGAGCAGGTCATTCAGGTTGAAATCACCATACCACCATCCCCGTTCCCTCACAAGTCACCGCAAGACAGGGCAAACGAAGGTTGTCTCCGCGGAAAATCTTTTCCCATTGATTGCCGATCTGACTCGTTGTTACTGAATATGAATGGAAGCGCCGAACTCCTGCCTGCGCAGCGACTCTTCGAGTCCGGCTGGAATTCACTCTCGGATGTTGAACTGTTGGCGTTGGTCCTCGCTCCGACCGACTCGGATCAGCAGGCCCTTACGCGGGCCCGGCGAATTCTGGAACTGCTGGGTTCGATCCGGAGGCTGCGCCGGGCAAGCTACTCGCTTCTCCGGCAGGCCGGAATGACCCGGAGACAGACTCACGCCCTACTGGCTGCGGCCCACCTCTTCCAGCGATTGGGAAACGTTCCTCTTGCGGCCGGCGACTCGCTTCACAACAGCGCCCAGGTTTACCGTCACTTTCGGGGTTCGGTCCCGGCGCTTCTCAAGGAATGCTTTTGGACTCTCCTTCTGGATGGAAAGAACCGCACCCTGAAACTCGTGAAAGTCTCGGAGGGAACGCTGACTTCGTCTCTGGTCCACCCGCGGGAAGTCTTCAGGCCGGCCATCGAGGAAGCGGCGGTCGGCGTCATCCTGGCTCACAACCATCCCAGCGGGGATCCGACACCGAGCCGGGAGGACCGTGAGATCACACGCCGCCTCGTGGCCACCGGCGAGATGGTGGGGATCCGGGTTCTGGACCATGTTATCATCGGACCCCACCGGCACTTCAGTTTCGCCGACGAAGGCCTGCTCTGATCGGGAAGTCCAACGTGAATATCCCGCATCTCACCGCAACCGGGAACACGCCCGGATGACCGGCGCAAATCCCAAATCGTCCTCCAGCCCTCTCCATCGCGCCTTTTTCGATATTCGCTGGCCCCGGGACAGGTCCTTTCACGTGATCGGACAGGGGATGGACGCGGTGGACTGGGTGTGCTTCCTTCCCCATTATCCGGTCCACAGCAGCCGGACCGAATGCGACGAAGTTACGAAGCTGGGCGGCGGACCCGCGGCCACGGCTACAGCACTCTGCGGACGTTACGGCCTCAAGGCCAGATTCATCGGAAGTGTGGGAGGAGACGACTTGGGCCGGTTCTCGCTTGAGGATCTGAGACGGGAGCCCATGGACCTCTCCTGTGTACGGGTCGTTCCCGGCGCGACCACCCAAGTAGGCATCATCCTGGTCGATCGCCTCACGGGAGAGAGGACCGTCCTATGGCACCGGGACCGGCGACTGCGATACGCCGAGGGCGAACTGAAACGGGAGTGGATCGTTTCCGGCCGGCTCCTTCACCTGGACGGCTGCGACCCGGACGCCAACCTCCAGGCTGCCCGCTGGGCCAGAGAGGCTGGGATGAAGGTGTCCCTGGACGTGGACGACGTCCAGGCGGGCATCCACGAGGTCGTCGAGCTGACCGACTTTCTGATTCCGAGCGAGGCCTTCGTGAGGAAC
Source organism: Acidobacteriota bacterium (assembly GCA_028874215.1). Classification (NCBI taxonomy): domain Bacteria; kingdom Pseudomonadati; phylum Acidobacteriota; species Acidobacteriota bacterium. The sequence goes on along the minus strand of JAPPLF010000080.1, from coordinate 106,791 downwards.
TTCACCGGGCATGAGGACTGGAGATCGGGATTGAGGGACCTGGCCCGGCGGAGCCGCGGTTTCGTGGCCGTGACCCGGGGCCGCAAGGGAACCGCCGCGATCTGGAACGGCCGGATTTACCAGTTGCCGGCCTTCCCTGTTCGTCCGGTCGACACCAACGGCGCGGGCGACGTCTTTCACGGAGCCTTCATCTATAGTCTCTTCCAAGACTGGAGCGTCCGGCGATGCCTCCTCTTCGCCGGCGCCGCCGCCAGCTTGTCGTGCACCCGGGTCGGCGCCAGGGCCGGCATTCCCCCCTTGGAAGAGGTCCTTTCCCTGTTGAAGGCTCATCCCCGGGAGAGTTAGAGTGGAGGTTACCGAGACCCTTTTCGGGCAAAGATGCATCAAATATGACGTCATGAAGAAAACTTCCCCGATGTCGTTGTTCCTGCTCTTCCTCGCCACGGGTTCCGGGGCCGGAGCGAAGGTGGACCCCCAGGACATCATCAAGCGCTTCGCCCAGAAAGAATCGGAGTTCCGCGAGGTCTGGCAACAATACACCTACACTCAAGATATCGTCTTTCAGGTCCTGACCCGTACCGGCCGGGTGCGTGAGCAGCGGGAAATGACCATCGAGATCTTCTTCACCAGCGACGGAGAACGCCAACACCGCATCGTTTACGACCGGGGCAGGCTCGAGTCGGTGATACTGACCAAGGAAGATCTGGACGACGCCCTCAACCTGCAACCCTTTGCGCTGACCACCGAGGACCTTCCCGAATACGAGATCAAGTACAAGGGAGAGGAGCAGGTGGACGAACTCAACTGCTACGTGTTTGACGTGAAGCCGAAGCGGATCCGCCGCAACCGGCGTTACTTCAGGGGACGGATCTGGGTGGACGACCTGGACCTGCAGATCGTCATGACCAAGGGGAAAGCCGTCCCGGACCTGGGCAACAACAAGTTTCCGGCCTTCGAGACGCTCCGACAACAGGTCGACGGCAAGTACTGGTTCCCGACCTGGAGCGAGGCGGACGACATCCTCGTGTTCGGCGGAGGCTTCAGGCGTAGCCGGCGCGTCCACATCCGCGAGCTGATCACCTATTCCGATTTCAAGAAGTACGAGGTGGGGACCTCGATCAAGTTCGGCGAGGTCGTCGGCGAGCCGGAACCGCAACCGGAGCCAACGCCGGAGCCGCAGGCGAAACCGGCGCCGGAATCGGAGCCGGAGTCATCCGCCGATTCCAACCCGGCCCCGGAGCCGGCTCCCGAATAGCCGATTATTCCTCGGCGGAAGCCAGCTTCTGCCGGTAGACGGCTTCGGCCCGCCGGAACTGATCCAGGACTTCGCGCTTCTGAATCGGTTCCTGGAACAATCCCTCGGATAGCGTCCGCTTCCGCAGATCTCCGATCCAGCGCAAAAAGTGGGCCACGGAATCGGGATCCGCATACGGCTTGCCCCCCACGGTCAGGTACACGGGGGTCGTATGGGCGAACAGGTCCGTGTTGTTGACGGCCAGACGGTGAGGACCACCCTGGATCCGCGCAGCCAGCCACCCGCTCCCGGTGATGGGAAGCGAGCCCCGAAAGAGCAGATGGTTCCCGTTTCCCGAAGCCTTCACCGTGTGGACCGGCTTCCCGTTGAAGACCAGCTCGAGTCGATCCATGGGAGCATGGGAATGAGCTTCCACCTGAACCTGAACCCGGTCCGGCCCATCCAATTCCAGTTCCGATCCCGGCAAGCGGCCGTCGACCTCGAAGAACAGGAGGGGGCTGTTGGTCACGAAGCTTCGACCCGCCTTGAGCCCCTGAACCCAGGAGTCATAGTTGAAGACGCCCCCCGTATGCACGTAGACGCGGTCGCCGCCGATGACCTTGTGGCGCCGGATGTTGTTGAAGGCGTCGGTGCCGGCCGCGGCCGCCAACCGGAAACCACAGTTCAACAACCGGTAGTAGAGGCGCAGGGAGGCGGCGAGATGCCCGTACCCCAGGATCTCCATTCCGTCGACGAGGCCCAACGCCGCGTCCACGGGAACCGCCTTGGCGCTGGACCCGGCCAGATCGTTGGCCTCCGGATTGTGGACCGGATGAACGTAGAAGATCCCGGCCCCCTGTTCCCTCCCTTTCCGGGCCTGAATGGTATTGGAAGGATAGTCGAACGCGTGGTCGGTGTTCCGAAACCCGGTGAAGTTGGGCTCCAGGAATGTCTTGAGGTTGAGTGCGGCAAAGTGACCGTAGAGGGCAGCCCGAACCTCCTCGTTCCAATACAGAATCCGGTCCACCGTCGATAGTGGATGGAGCGATCCGGTGAAGCGGTTGCGATCGAACGTGATGGAGCCCAGCGAGTTGCAGACCAGCAAATTGGAAACATCCAGGTCTTCGGCCTCTGCCTGCAGAAGCGCGTCTTGAGTCGAGACCAGTTGGTCCAGCGTCTTATGGACCAGATTGAGGTGGATATGGATGTCTCCCGAATACCATCCCCGAGAGGCACAATCGATCCCCGGTTGAGGGATGACCTCCACCTGATTGCTTCCCGGCTCCAAATCCACGTTCATGGTCACGGGAGCGTGTTCGAAACCATGAACCACAAGGAGGCGAGCCGGTCCCGAGGGCAGGACCAGATTACTGGCTCCCCGGGTATGGAAATATTGGTGCCCTTCGGTCCAGGTGCTCCTCAGAAAAGTCCCCGCGGGGCCTCGCGCCAAGCGATCCGCCCCCACCACGTAGACCCGGGCAGGAAGGAAACTGCCGCGGTCGTGAGTTCTGACGGTCAGATCCAAACGGGCCGCCTCACGCCATTGAATCGGCAATGAAAGTTCGGCCGTGGTCCCTTGGACGTTCAGCCGCAGGCCCAGCGAGTCGCCGCCCATTCCCCAGACCCGAAACTGTATTCCCGTCACCTGTCCCGGAGCCAGAGACGCCTCGCGAGGCGGAAAATGAAGCATGCCGCCGTTGGGGGACAGACTCAACTCCACCGGATTCCTGCCGTTGTTGCGAAGCAGGAGCAGAACCCGGTTCTCCAGCCCCACGGTGAAGACGGGCACCCGGGCGGAAGGGGTCAGGAGGACCTCCGGGTTGAGGTCGATTCGCGTCAATTCGGGTGAGGTCAGGCGCCAGAGAGCCTGGCTGACCTGGCCTTGGATCCCATCCTGCGCCTCGGGAGACCAGGAGCCTCGAACCGTCCTGCGCCGCATGGCCAGTCGCCGGATCGGACGGTAGACGGCGAGGTTCTCGTCCCGAGGAGCATCCTCATAACGAAGCAGCGCCGTAAAGAACTCGGCGAACTCCCGGAGGGCCGGATGCCGGACGCGCAGGGCATCCACTTCATCCTCGCTCAGCCCGTAGGGATTCCAGGCGCGTCCCGCTGCTACGAGAGAAACCGGGGCCAGGATCGACAGAATCCAGACGATGCGGAGGACTCTCATGGGAGAGCCAGTTCGACGAATACGGTGCGGTTTACGGGAAGATCGACTTGTGTCTCGCGCGCCGGAGCGTCTCCATCTGCGGAACGGACGGAAATCGTGGCGGCGCCGGCCGGCACCAGCAACTCGAAGAGCCCCTCCGTCCGGAACTCACCCGAATCATGGCCGTCCGGCGTGTATTCGCGTCCGTCCGCACCGGTCACCCGGACCCGGGCCGGCACCACCCGGTCATTCGAATCGCGGACCCGCGCGTGCAATCGGGCCGGCGGCAATACACAGAATCGCTGCGTCCAAGACCGGGTCCGGTCCCCGGACGTCAGAATCAGGTCATCATCCCACTCTCCCGCCATCAGCGGAATCAGGACCAACTCCTCTCCTTCCCCGTTGCCCCCGGCCGAAACCTCTTCCCGAAACGGAACCAGGCCCAGGACGTCGGAACGTGTCGTGATATTAAGCTCGACCTCCTTCCCGGTCCGGTTTGTCATACGGACCGGAACCGGCGTCATACGGTTGAAGAGGAGGGTGAGACAATCGGGCGCCTCGACCTGCATCCGGCCGGGCGAAATCTCGACCGCAATGGCGTCACCGGTCTCAGCCCGCAGAAAGGACACCAGGACGAGAACCGCCAAGCAACCGCCGGCAACCAGGCTCCGTGGAGAACTCATGGGTCACGGTTTAACAGATGCGGACGCGGCGCTCAACCCGCGTCCCGCCATTCGGGCCGGCCTGACCGGATCCCACCGGTTCTCCGACTTGCCGCACCGGCTCGTAGTAGACTGGGCGCCGGCAGGCCTCCCCCAGGTTCCGAACGAACTTTCGGGCCAGGCGGCCACCCGGGAGCGAACGCGGCATGACGGAATCGATTCCCCACCCCTTCCCCACCTTCGTGGTCGGGAGCCTCCCCCGGCCTGCGTGGATTCGCGAGTTGATCGAAGACCGGAAGGCGGGGCTCATCGCTGCCACTGAGGCGGACCGGCTGCTCGACGAAGCCATCCCGTCGAACCTGAAGATGCAGGAACGGGCCGGACTCGACTACGTCTCCGACGGAGAGTGGCGCCGCGAGAGCTATATGAAGGTCTTCTCCGAATCGGTTTCCGGCTTCGAAATCGATACGGTCTCGGCGGGAGCCACCGATTTCCCCCAGCTCCGATATCCGTCGGTGGTCTCGGAGATGAAGGCGCACCGATTCATCGCCGTGGACGAGATCCGCTTCGTCCGCGAGCACACGGACCGCAGGGTTCTCGCCGCCATTCCTTCCGCGTACACCTTGGGCCGCCGGATGTGGGACCCCCGTTTTTCGACCGGGGCATATCCCACCCGGGAAGCCTTCATGCGGGCCTGCATTCCCTTCCTGCGCCGTGAGATCAAGGAACTCATGGCCATCGGGGTCGATGCCATTCAACTGGACGACCCTTGGTTGGCGCTGCTGGTGGACCCCGATTATCGGGAGCGTGAAAATATCGTCGATCTTGAGCAGGAGATCTCCCTTTGCGTCGAGTGTTTCAATGCGACGGTGAGTGGATTCGAGGGCGCGTTCATCAGCGTCCATCTCTGCCACGCCCATTTCAACCGCGCCCACTCCACCCGCGGTCCGTACCACCTCATCATGGACGCGCTGGGAGAGATGAACGTGGATCGAATCGCCATGGAGTTCGCCACCCCGGATGCAGGAAGCATCGAGAGCCTCAGGCGATTCCCCACGGACAAGCTCCTGGGGCTGGGGGTGATCGACCACACCGACCCGCATGTGGAGACACCCGGGGAAGTGGTCGGCCGGGTCGAGCAGGCTATGGAGTACGTCCCGCCGGAACGGATCACCCTGAATCCCGACTGTGGATTCGCCCCCTCCAGTCTCAATCCCATGGACCTGGACGAGGCCTACCTGAAGCTCAAGGCCATGTGCCACGGGGCACGTATTCTGCGCCAACGATACGGCTGAGTCATCGCCGCGGATCAAGAAGGTGAACGACCCGGAACGACTGGACGAGATCCGCGACATCTGCCGCGGTGACATCCGTCAACTCGCCCGCATCCTTTCCGAAGTCGAGAATTCCCCGACGCCTGCGACCCGAAGCCTGCTCAAGTCTCTCTTTCCCATGACCGACGGCTCCTGGGTGACCGGGATCACCGGGAGTCCCGGCTCCGGAAAAAGCACGCTGGTGGAGGCGCTGGCCCGTCACTATCGCGGCGCCGGCGAGAAGGTGGGAATCGTGGCCGTGGACCCGACATCGCCCTTCTCGGGAGGCGCCCTGTTGGGGGATCGGGTTCGAATGCAGAATCTGTTCACCGACCCGGGGGTCTTCATCCGCAGCATGGCCACCCGGGGACGCTTGGGAGGGCTCTCCAGCGCAGTGGACGACGCCCTGGTGGTGTTGGCCGCGGGGGGCTTCAAGCGGCTGATGGTAGAGACGGTAGGGGTGGGTCAGGACGAGGTCGACGTGGTGCGGACCGCCGAGGTGGTCCTGGTCCTTTTGGTCCCGGGCATGGGAGACGAGATCCAGAGCATCAAGGCCGGAATCATGGAGATCGGAGACATCTTCGTCATCAACAAGGCGGATCGCCCCGAAGCCATGAAGACGGAGCGGGAACTGCGCGCCGTCCTCTCCCTGGCGGCGCGTGACGACGGATGGGACCCTCCCATCGTTCAGACCGTGGCCACACGGGACCACGGAATCGAAGAGGTGGCCGAAGCCGTGGAGACGTTCCGGCGATTCACCAGCCGCGAGACGGCCTCCCGGCGACGGGTCTTCCTCTACCGGCAGAAAGTCCTTGAGATGATCCGTGACCGAGTGGCCGAGCGAGTCGTGGACGACCTGGGATCGGAAGAACTGGATCGATGGGCGCGGCAAATGGCCAATCGGGAGGTGGACCCCTATACTCTGGTGGATCGCATCTTTGAGCGATCGGGATCGAGGTCCTGAAAGTGATTCGAAGACTGGCCCACGTGGGGATCGCCACCCGCTCTCTGAAGTCTCTCTCCCGCCTTTACGAAGACCTCGGCTTGGAAGTGGAATCCACCGAAACCGTCGCGGACCAGAAGGTCCGGGCAGCGATCCTGCCGGTGGGGGACACGGCCGTGGAATTGTTGGAGGGGACCGAACCGGACTCGGTCATCTCCCGCTTCGTGGAGAAACGGGGAGAAGGCATCCATCACATCGCCTTCGAAGTCGACGATCTCCGTGAAGATCTCAGGCGGTTGAGGGAACGGAACGTGGTCCTGATCGACGAGGTTCCGCGTACCGGAGCCGAAGGCCGCCTCATCGCCTTCATCCATCCGCGCAGCACCGGCGGCGTCCTGGTGGAACTGACCCAGGCCCCCGCCCCGCCGAGGGAATGAGGCTGGGAAGGTTCCAACTCAGCCACATCTCCGACGGTTCCATCCGCTTGGACGGCGGCGCCGTATTCGGGATCGTGCCCAGAGTCCTCTGGGAACGGAAGCTGCGTCCGGACGACCGCAACCGGGTTCGTCTGGGACTCAACTGCCTGCTCATCCGCACGCCACACGAAGCCATTTTGGTGGACACCGGCGCCGGACGGAAATACTCCCCCAAGGAGCAGGACATCTACGGCGTCGGCGAGGAGCCGGACATTGTCGCCCGCTTGGGACGCCTTGGCATGGAGCCGACGGATGTCGACCTGGTGATCAACACCCATCTCCATTTCGACCATTGCGGAGGCAACACCCGCCGGGAGGGTGAGGCGGTGGTGCCCACCTTTCCCAACGCCACCTGCATCGTGGCGCGGGAAGACTACCTGACGGCAACCGGCCGGAACGAGAGGACGGCGGTCTCCTACCGGTCCGAGAACTGGCTGCCGCTCCAGGAGTCCAATCGACTCCGGCTTGTCGACGGAGAGCAGGAGATCGTCCCGGGTGTCTCGCTGGTCCACACTCCCGGGCACACCCCCGGCCACCACTCGGTCAAGGTCCGGTCCGGCGGCGAGACCGTCTTCTTCCTGGGCGATCTCTGCGCCACCACGGCCCACGTTCCGCTCCCCTGGATCATGGGTTACGATCTCTTCCCGTTGACCACTCTCGAAACCAGAAAACGTATCTACTCCCGGGCGGCGGCGGAAAAGTGGCTCCTGCTATTCGACCATGATCCCGACGTGGTGGCCGGAGTCATGAGCCGCCAAGAGGGCCGGTATGTGGTCGAGCCGGTTCCGTGGGAGGACTGAGTTTGCAAGCTAGAAACTGCTCCCCCACGAATACTTGAGGCGGGCGTAGTAGTACCCGCCGCTCAGGCCCCACGGCGTGAACTGGCTGTAGGGCAGGCCGAAACGCGCGGCGAACAGGTCCATCCGGTCCGAGAATGTGTTGAAGACGTTTTGGCCGCCGACCGCCAGCGTCACGCCCGGGCCCAGTGCGATATTGGCCTCCAGGTCGACGATGAAACGGCCACCGAGAACTTGCGCGTCGGCGCCGCGAGCGGACCGCGCGTCGAGGTGATCGACCCACGATCCGAAGTAGTGCAGGCGTCCGAGCAGGCCAACCCGGCCGGCGCGATGGTTGACGGCGACATTCCATCGCGTCTCCGGTACGCCCCGTTCCAGGGCGAGCACGTCGCCGAGACCAAGCAGGTCCGACTCTTCCGTCACCTCCGTGTCGGTGTGGTTCAGCGCCAGACTGAAAACCGTGTCGCCACCCAGCCCGGGGGGAGCATAGGTCGAAACGATGTCGATCCCCCGGGTCCCGGTCGAAAAGTCGTTGATGAAAAACCGGAAGAAGGCCAGCGTGCGCGCCGAAGTGATGCCTTCCGACAGGAGCAATGCGCGCTCGTCCTCCCCGAGGGTGAAGTTCTGTGACAGCGCAAGGCGGTTCGAGACGGCGACATGAAAGTAGTCGGCGGTCAGAGTAAATGCTCCGGTGTCGACCACGAGACCGGCCGTTGCGTTGGTAGAATTCTCGGGATCAAGCGGCTGGCCACCCCGCAGCTGCGCGGCTCTGTAGGTGGACGGCACGGTGGCGCTATCGACCAGGTCCAGGGTCCTGGGGTTGATGGTCGACTGCACGTTGAATGTGTTCTGCTGACCGGGCGTGGGGGCACGGAACCCCGTGCTCACGCCGCCGCGCACGGAAACGGCGCCGCCCAGCCCGTAGCGGGCCGACAGCTTGCCGTTCGCCGTCGCGCCGAATACGTCGAAGCGTTCGACGCGTAGAGCGCCGCCGATGGTCCAGCGGTCGTCGGGGTTGCCCAGCTCCACATCGCCGTAGAGGGCAACATTGGCGCGGGTCCAGGTACCGGCCGTGTAATCCGGAAATCCCGCGAAGCCGTTGGACCCGGAGACGAAGCCCTGCGCCGCGAACGGACCGACCTCCCACGACGGGCGCTCCCCGGCGCGGATGGTGAAGCGCTCGTCCCGCCACTCGGCGCCGCCGGCCACGTGGACCATTTGGGTGGCGGCATAAGAGACATCGAAATTGAGATTGACCTCCTCCTGCCGATAGAGTCCGGGATCGAAATCGCGCGGGGTTTCGGGACCTAGCGACGCGTTGACGGTGTTGAAAAGAAAGAAGTCCGCCTGGTGGGCGCCGTAGCTCGCGCTGACGTCCCAGGTCAGGCCGTTGGCCGCGGAGCGGCGCAGGCCGGCGACCGTCGACAGGTCGGTGATCACTCCGCTGTAGGACGGGGTGAACCCGCCCGGGGCGATCTCCTGAAAGGAAAAGCAGTTCGGGTCGGCGAACACCCGCGCCAAGGCCGCCTGATCCGGCGTGTGGCCGGTGATTTTCACGGTGGGACAGCCGGCTGAGCCGTCGCGGACTCCGTCGCGCGCATCGAGCACGTCCCCGACCAGCAGCGTCTGGCCACCGTCGAGACTGAAGATGTTGGCCCGAGTATTCGGGTTCCGAAAGTAGAATCCCTGCGTCGACGTCTTGTTCGCGTAGTTGGCGTGACCGTAGAACTGCAGTCCGCTGGCGTGCAGATGGCCGAAATTGACGAAAAGCTTGAGGTCGTCCTCATTAGTCGTGTTTCCCCACGGCTGCGCCGGGTCAGCCACCGAGGTGTTGCCAGCCGCAATGAGCGCTGCCGCGTCGGCGCGCTGGACACTGCGGTCGGTCGGATCGGCGTTGCCATACTCCAGGCTGAGGTTGGCGAAGCCGTTGTCGCCGAGCGGCAGTCCGACATTGCCGGCGACGTTGTAGGCATCGCCGTCGCCCGCGCGATAGGTTCCGGTGTTGAACTCCACGCTGCCACCCTCGCGGGCGTCCTTGAGCAGGAAATTCAGGACGCTGGCGATGGCGTCGGATCCGTACTGCGCTGAGGCGCCGTCGCGCAGCACCTCCACCTGGCGCAGGGCGATCGACGGTATGGTCGAGATGTCCGATCCCTGCGTGCCGTCCGTGACGCCACCGAACCAGACCAATATCGCCGAGCGGTGGCGGCGCTTGCCGTTCACCAGCACCAGCGTATGGTCGTGGGCCAGGTTGCGCAGGCTTGCAGGTCGCACGAGCGAGGCGGCCCCACTGATCGGGTGCGTGGCGACGTTGAATGAAGGGACCAGGTTCCGCAGCTGATAGTCGAGCGTGGTCGCTCCCTGGCTCATGACATCGCGAAATGGAATGGCGTCGATGGGAACCGGGGATTTCGTCACCGACCGCGGCTGCGCGCGGCTGCCGACGACCACCACCTGTTCCGTCTCCAGCCGGGCTTGGAGGATAATGGTGACCCGACCCTCCGACAGGTCCACAGAGCCTTCGTCGACCTGAAAATTCGCCGCCGACACGATGACCCAGTGGGGCCCGGCGCCGAGTCCACAGAAGGAGGCAATACCCGAGTCGCCGGTTCTCTCCTCCCGATCCCCGATGGTGACCGTGGCGCCTTGCATCGTCGCGGACGAAGGATCCAGAACCTGGACCTCAAGGCATTGTTCTTTCTGCTTGCCAGTATTTTCGGCGATCGCCGGAAGTGATGATACGGGGGAAAATAGAACGACTAAACAGACCACAAGGGCAGGACAACCGGCGTTCAACCTCACTTCTCCTTGTTTGACATGGGGAATTATATAAGCAGGGGTTGACGCCAACCTCATTTGTCTTCGGGGTCGGGCTCCTGATCCGGCTCGGATTTCCGCCGAAGCTTTTCGATTCGTTCCTCCAACTCTCTCTCCTGCTGTTTCCTCCTCCCGCATCCGTTGCCGATACGCTGCGCGTTCACCAGGATGCAGCCGGCCCTCGAAGATTGAGACTTGTCGGAACTGGTTTTTGTGAGTGTGCAGAAAATTGCCCGTACTAGTCTCTTTCGCCAGAAAAACTCGGTGTGGAAGATGTTTTTTGGGTAAAGGCAGGAAATCCAAGATATTATTGGGAACCAGATATGGACGAAGCGAGAGTCGGAATCATTGGCGGCAGCGGACTCTACGATATGCCGCTCGAGAACAGCCGCATGTTGCGCGTGCCCACGCCGTTCGGGGATCCCAGCGATTCCTATCTGCTGGGGAAACTTGAGGGCAAACCGGTGGCGTTCCTGGCCCGGCATGGCAGAGGACACCGCCTGCTGCCCTCCGAATTGAACTTTCGGGCCAACATCTACGGTTTCAAACGCCTTGGCGTGAAGCAGATCATTTCCGCCAGCGCGGTCGGATCGCTCAAGATCGAGCATGCGCCGATGGACTTCGTCCTCCCGGATCAATTCGTAGACCGCACGTTCAGTCGAGTCTCCACCTTCTTCGGGGAAGGGATCGTGGCTCACGTGAGCCTGGCCGATCCGATCTGCGGCCACCTGATGGATGTCGTGCAGCAGGCGGCGGGCGAGATCGATCTACCCATCAAGCGGGGTGGAACCTACGTCTGCATGGAGGGCCCGGCCTTCTCCACCCGCGCCGAATCCTGTCTGTACCGGAGTTGGGGGATGGACCTGATCGGTATGACCAACCTCCAGGAAGCCAAGCTGGCCCGGGAGGCCGAGATCTGCTACGTCACCGTGGCCATGGTGACGGACTATGACTGTTGGCACGAAGAAGAAGAGCCGGTTACGGTGGAAATGCTCATCGATTACCTGAACAAGAACAGCCAAAACGCGAAGCGCCTGATTGCCCGGACGGTCAGCCGGATACCCCGCGATTTCGATTGTCCCTGCCACCACGCCCTCCAAAACGCCATCATCACCGATCCGGATTCCATCCCCGCGGAGGTTCGCCGGCGTCTGGAGCCCATCGTGGGAAAGTACCTGGGCTGATGGCGATCGCCGGATAGAGGAAGGATTCGAAAAGGAGACAGGATGGCATCCCTCGTGGTCGTCGGTTCGGTCGCCTACGATTCCGTGGAAACCCCCTTCGGCAAGGTGGAGGAGGCACTGGGAGGCGCTGCAACCTTTGCCAGCATTGCGGCTGCCTATTTCACGGAAGTCCAGATCGTCGGGGCCGTGGGAAGTGATTTCAGAAAGAGGGATGTCTCGCTTCTGGAGTCCAGAAACATCGATTTGGCCGGACTCGACTTCCTGCCGGGTCTGACCTTCCGTTGGTCCGGGCATTACGGATACGACCTCAACGACCCCCAAACCCTGGACACTCAACTGAACGTCCTGGCCGACTTCCGGCCCAACCTCCCCAAGCATTACCGAAGCAGCGAATACCTCTTTCTGGGCAATTTCGATCCGGATCTGCAACGAGAAGTCCTGCGACAGGTCGGGAAGCCCAAACTTGTTGCCTGCGACACCATGAATTACTGGATCGAGGAGCACTTCACCTCTCTGCTGGAGACCCTCAAGGGGGTGGGGCTCCTCCTCATCAACGACGGCGAGGCGCGGCAGCTCTCCCGGGAGTCGAACCTGATCCGGGCAGCCGAGAAGATCCTGGGCTGGGGTCCCCGCATCCTGGTGGTCAAACGGGGTGAATACGGGGCGCTCATGTTCCGCCGGGAGAAGGGAGGCGGTTTGGACATTTTCGGCGCTCCCGCCTATCCCCTGGCCGACGTGCTGGATCCCACCGGCGCAGGCGACACCTTCGCCGGCGGATTCATGGGCTATCTGGCCGGAACCGGCCGGTCTGACCGCCGCGCCCTCCGGCAAGCCGTCATCTTCGGCTCGGTCATGGCCAGCTTCACCGTCGAGGGCTTCTCCCTGGACCGTCTCAAAGAGGTGACGCTCACCGAAATCGAGATCCGTTACCATGAACTTCAGCGAATGACTCGTTTCGACGACTTCGCGCAACCCAGGGAGAAAATTCTCTCCTGATTCGGACGGACCCATCATGAGCCTCCTTCTTGCCTTCTGGCTGTTGTTCCAAGCAGGCGCCCAGATCGACCGGCGCGCGGTGGAGTGGTTCCGAAAAGGGGAGGAACTGATCGGGACCCCCGACCAGTTTTCCGACCGGCAGGCCGAGTTCTTCGAGCGGGCGGTCCATATCTCTCCCGCCTTCGCCTCCGCCCGTTACAACCTGGCAGTGATCTACCTCCAGCAGAAGAAATCGGATCAGGCGGTCGAGCACCTCGACGCCCTCATCGAGCTGGAGCCCGAGGACGCCCGGGGGCTCCAGATGCGGGCTCAGATCCGGTTCGGAGAAGGACAGATACAGCCGGCGCGGGAGGATCTGGGCAGAGCGCTGCAGATCAATCCTCAGGACCCCATCTCCTGGCATCTATTGGGCGTCATTCATTTCCAACAGGGGCGGGATCAGGACTCCATCGACGCTTTCGAACAAGTCCTGAAGTTGAACCCCTCCACGTCCCAGCCCCACATCAATCTGGCGCAGGCGTATCAGCGGCTGGGTCAAGACAAGAAAGCTCAAGCCCACTACGAGGCCTTTCTCAAAGCTCATCCGGAGGATTTCCAGGCCCGGTTTCGCCTGGGATTGCTCCATGTGGAGGCCGGACGGAAAAAAGAAGCACTACAGGAAATGTTGAAGGCGGAACGGCTGAAACCCGATGATCCAGCGGTTCTGCGGGAACTGGGCGGTCTTTATCTTGAGCTGGGCAATCCAGACGAGGCGAAGAAGCGACTTTCCCGGGCCGGCGAGGGCGACGCGTGGAACCTGGGCAACCTGGGGCTCATCGCGAGACGGGAAAAGCGATATGCCGACGCCGAGAGATACTTGCGCCTGGCTCTGGCAGAGGCTCCGGACAACGATCAACTGTGGGCCAATCTGGGCGATGTCCTGAGCTTCCAGAAAAAGCACCAGGAAGCCGTCGAAGCGTACGGGCAAGCCTTGGACCTGGGCCACGAGAACTTCAGCACTCTCTACAACATGGCCGCAATGCAGGTGAGCCTGGGAATGAAGGACAAGGCCGAGGAATTCCTGAAACGGGCGATCAAGGTCAGTCCCCAGGAGGGCCGGGCTCACTACAGTCTGGCCGTGCTGTTGGATCAGCGCAAGGAACACGACGGGTCTCAACGGCATTTTCTGGAGGCGATCCGTTGTGGCGTCGACCGGCCGCAGGGACGTTTCCGGCTGACCCAATTCTTCGCCGTGCAATCGCAGCCGGAAGAGGCCATGGTTCATCTGACGGCAGCCATCCGCATGGAACCGGAAACCTACGTCCCCTTGGTGCGCCGGATTCTGAAGCAGGTGACTTCGGACCTGGACGTGATCCGCTACCGGAAGGACTTCAACGAACTTCTCAAGGAATACGAGTCCATTCCGGACCCGCAGACTCCACCGTCTTCCCAGTCACCGGGGAATCCCTGATGCGCAGTCCCCTGTGACCGCACTGGATGGAGAGTCGAAGTGGACTCAACCAAGTCTGAAATTTGTTGCCGCTCTTTGGGGCCTTTTGACCCTTGATCCGGCCTTAGGCTACTCTGAGGCATGAACCATTTGGATCGCATCACTCTGGAGCCGGACAAGCGGAGCGGGAAGCCGTGCATTCGCGGACTCAGGATTACGGTGTACGATATTCTTGAGTATTTGGCCTCCGGCATGACACAGTCGGAAATCCTGGCGGATTTCCCGGCATTGGAACAGGAAGACATCCTGGCAGTGCTGGCGTTCGCCGCGGAGCGTGAGCGCAGGCTCATTTCGATCCCGCCCCGGTGAAGCTCCTTTTCGACATGGTCCACTGGAACCGCCAAATCCGTTCTCTCCTCATCTCTCTTTCCAAATCCCGTCATCCTGCGGATATAAGAGATGCCGGGCTCTCCGTTCCCGGAATGACTCCAATCCGGACCGCCACGAAGACACAGCCTGTTCCACCGGGACCCCCTGCAGGAGATCGGTTCTGAGACCGGGTTGACCCGCCAGCCGATCGAACATTTGATCCTGGAACTCCAACTCCCCGGGGTGCAGATCGAGCGTCTGCCGGAGAAAGTGCAGGACGCAGGAGATGGGATCGAAACGGTTCCGGTCCACGATGTGGATCTGGACGCCCCGGCAGATCTGGCCCTTGAATTTGGAGAAGGTCGGGGTGAAGGATTGGACCCGGAAATAGACTCCCGCCAGCCCGAGGGAATTGAGTGATTCCGCCAGACGCGGGGCGTCGAGCCAGGGGGCGCCCACCAGTTGGAAGGGACGAGTCGTTCCTCTGCCTTCGGAAAGATTCGTTCCTTCCACCAGGCAGAATCCGGGGTAGAGAGTCGCCGTGGTCAGGGTGGGCATGTTGGGAGACGGAGGAACCCAGACCAGACCGGTCTCGTCAAACCATCGGGAACGGTGCCAGCCCTGCATGGGGACCACCCTCAGATCGCATTCCAGTTCCCCTTCGTGATTGAAGAGGCGGGCCAGTTCTCCCACCGTCATTCCATACCGGATGGGGAGGGGATGAACCCCCACAAATGAGATGAGACTCGTATCCAGAAGCGGTCCCTCGACCCGGTCGCCATCGATGGGATTGGGGCGGTCCAGGACGACCAGGGGGATCCCCTCACGGGCCGCCGCCTTCATGCACTCGTAGAGTGTGGAGATGTACGTGTAGAAACGAACTCCCACGTCCTGGATATCGTAGATCAGCAGATCGACGCCACGGAGCATTTCCGCCGTCGGCGAACGGTGCGCTCCATAGAGACTGTAGACCCGGGACTGATGGGGCACGAGCACGCCAGCCTGGACATCACCTGAAAAACCGTGTTCGGGAGAGAATATGGCCTTCACCTTGATCCCGGGGCGGCTTGTGAGCACGCCGGCAACCGCTTCCAGCCTGGAGTTGAGCGCCGTGTGGTTGGCGATCAACCCCACCGATTTCCCTTGGATCCAGCCCAGATACGGTTCCTCGAAGAGCCGGTCGCTGCCCAGACGCAACGTCGGACGGGAAGGCGGGGACGGAGCCGGCGCCGATTCGCTGCAGGCGCCCAGGATCCAGACTCCCAGCAGGATCGGAAGCAGCCGGCCGGCAAAACTCGCGTATCTGTTCAAAAAGTGGCTCGCTTTCGTCAAACGCATAGCGACCTGGTAGAAATGCGGCCTAGAGCATGAAGGCGCCCTTTTCCCGGAACTCCATGCAGACCTTGGTCGTCGGCAGGATCTTTTCGGGATTGCAGAGCTGCTTGGGGTCGAAGAGCTGCCGGATGGCGCGCATGACCTCCAAGTCGTCATCCGTGAACAGGTAGGGCATGAGGTCTCTCTTCTCCAGGCCCACCCCGTGTTCCCCGCTGAGCGATCCTCCGGCTTCGATGGAAGCCCGGACCATCTCCTCGGCGGCCTTCAAGACCCGGTCCACGTCCTGGGGATCGCTGGCGTCGTACGGAAGCATGGGATGCAGGTTTCCGTCGCCGGCATGGAAGACGTTGATCACCGAAAAGTCGTACTTGTCGGCGATGGCGTAAATCTTCTCCAACACTTCGGTCAGGCGGGTCCGGGGAACCACCGTGTCCTGGAGATAGAAGTTCCTGGCCAGCCGCCCAAAGGCGCCGTAGGCTTTCTTCCGGCCGGCCCAGAGCTTGGCCCGCTGCGCCTCGTCGCGAGCCACCAGAACCTCTCGAGCACCATTGTTCCTGAGGATCCGGTCGATGAGACCCTCGGTGTCCTCGATCTCGCACCCCAACCCGTCCAGTTCCACCAACAGCACGGCCGCCGCATCGGTGGGGTACCCGGCGGCATAGTGTGAGTCTTCCACGGCCTGGATCGTCAACTGATCGATGATCTCCATGGCGGCCGGGATGATGCCCCGGGCGATGATGCCGCTCACCGCCCGGGTGGCGTCCGCCATGCTGGTAAAATCGGCCAGGAACGTCTTGACCTGCTCCGGGAGTGGCAGCAGCCGGACCCAGGCCTTGGTCAGAATCCCCAGGGTCCCTTCGCTTCCGGTGAACAGTCCCGTCAAGTCGAAGCCGGCATTCTCGCCTTGAGGACTCCCCAACTGCACCAGGTCTCCCTCGGGGGTCACCACCTCGGCGGCCAGGACATGCAGAACCGTCGTGCCATATTTGAGGCAGTGCGGCCCTCCGGCATTGGCGCCGATGTTTCCGCCGACGGTGCAGGTGCTCTGGCTGGACGGGTCGGGCGCGAAGTAGAGACCCTGCGGCTTGACCTGTTCCGAGAGCTCCAGATTGATCACGCCCGGTTCCACCACGGCATAACGCTCCCGGGCGTTGACCTCGAGGATCCGGTTCAGATGGGAGAGCTGGATCAGAATGCCGCCGCTGATGGGAACGGCGCCGCCGCTGAGACTGGTTCCGGCGCCCCGTGGAAGGTAGGGAACGTCGTTGGCATAGGCGAGCCGAACGATCTCCTGGATCTGCCGGGCGGTCGTCGGGTAGACCACGAAATCGGGCGGGCGCCGGTGAAAGATCAGCGCGTCGCACTCATAGACCACGAGTTCGGAGGGGTGGGACTGGACCTTGTCCTCTCCCACGATGGCCTCCAATTGCCGCCTGATCTCCTCCTTGTCCATGGGCTTCCTTCCTCGGGGATCAGCCGTCGAGTTGGTACAGCCGGGAAAACTTCCGCTCCAGATAGTTCAGCAGGAAACGAGAATCCAAGGGTTCTCCGCTGATCTCCAGAATCAACTCCCCGGCGGTCCGGGTTCTCCCCTTCCGGTGGATCCGCTCCCGCAGCCATTCCCTCAGGGCAAGGTATCGGCCGGCAGAAAATTGTGAGTCCAGGTCGGGGAACAACTGGCGCGCCCGGGCGTAGATCTGCGCCGCATACAGGTTTCCCAAAAGGTAAGTGGGGAAGTAGCCGACGAGCCCGCAGGACCAGTGGGTGTCCTGGAGCACCCCGTCGGCGGCGTTGCCGGGTACGATTCCCAGGTACTCCCGCATGCGTTCGACCCAGATCCCCTCCAAGTCCGAAACCGGAAGATCCTGGTCCAGAAGGGCCTTTTCCAACTCGTAACGCAAAATGATGTGCAACCCGTACGTGACCTCGTCGGCTTCGACGCGGATCAGGCTGGCCTCGACTTGATTGACTCCTCTCAGGAAAGAATCCAGCGGGACCGTGTCCAACTGCCCGGGAAATACATTGCGAAGTTTCGGGTACCAGTACTCCCAAAAAGGAAGGCTTCGGGCCACCTGGTTTTCCCAGAGCCGGGACTGGGACTCGTGTATGCCCAGAGAGATGGATTGGCAGGCGGGAGAACCATACCGCTCTCCACCCAGTCCCTGTTCGTAGAGGGCATGGCCGCCCTCGTGAACGATGCCGAAAAAGGAGGAGACAAAGGAGTCTTCCCCGTATCGGGTCGTGATGCGTACGTCCTGAGGAGAAAACCCGCAGCAGAATGGATGAGGAGACACATCCAGCCGGCCTGCCTTCCAGTCGAACCCAATGGCGGTCAGGACACTTCGTCCGAACGCCTCCTGAGCGGCTCTGGGATAGTGTCCCTTCAACATCCCGGCCGGTGGCTGTCGGGTCGACTCCTGGATTCTGCCCAGCAACCGTGTCAACTCCGGCCGCAGGCGGGAGAAAACAGGGTCCAGCTCACTGACGGTCATCCCCGGTTCGTAGTCGTCCAGTAGAGCGTCATAGAGACAGTCACCGGTCGCCAGACAGGCGGCCTCCTGACGCTTGAGACGCAGAATTCGCTCCAGCCAGGGCCGGAATCCCTCGAAATCGGAGTCCTTCCGGGCCGCGACCCAGGCCTCGTATCCCAGCGACGTCGTTTCCGCCAAGTCCCGGACCAGAGCCTCGGGGATGCGCGTCGCCCGGTCGTATCTCCGCCTCATCTCCCGGACGGCCGCTCCTGTCCACTCGTCCTGCTCCCTGGACTCGAGCTCGTCCAAAACCTCTGCCCAACGGGGCCGAGTGAGCCTCTGGTGATAGAGGGCCGCCAGGGAGGCACTCTGTTGGGCCCGGGCACCGGCTCCACTCGAAGGCATGGTGGTATTCTGGTCCCAGCCGAGCACCTCCAGAACGCTCTCCAGATGGACCAGTTCCCTGCTCTGCTCGTCAAACCAATCCTGCGATGCGCTCATCTCGATTCCCCCGGGGACGGACTCGCCTCATCAATGGCCGGCCGGCCCGCACGCCGGATCCCGGCACCGACGGTATGGTCCAACAAGTACCCGCGAAAAGTCCAGTTGCGAACCGGTCCGGCAACGTGTGAGATTAGACCCTCGACAAACTGCTGGAGGACTCCATGAAGTATTTCCGCTACCGGAACGCCCAGGGCGATGCTCATCTCATCGTGGAAGACGGAACGGGCGGACTGTTCGATCTGACCCGCGATGGTCCCGTTGAAGGCTTCACCGATCTGGTCCGCTGGGCCCGTCTCATGGGCCAAAGCGTGGACGGCCTGGTGGGGAACCTGCTGCGGAACGGCGACCGGCGGGTTTCGACTGAGGAACTGAGCGGCCAGGGTCTGCGGCTTGCCCGGCCACTGGTTCCACCCGAAGTCTGGGCGGCCGGCGTCACCTATCGCAAGAGCCGCGACGAGCGGGAGCGGGAAAGCGAAACCCCCGATCCCTACGCCAAGGTCTACCGGGCCGAACGACCCGAGATTTTTCTCAAGGCGACCCCGGCCCGTTGCGTCGGCCCCGGAGAGGCGGTCGGCGTTCGCGGGGATTCCGGCTGGGACGTGCCGGAAGCCGAGTTGGCCTTCATCCTCCATGACGGGCGAATCACCGGCTTCACGGCGGGCAACGACGTGAGCAGCCGTTCCATCGAGGGAGCCAACCCCCTCTACCTCCCCCAAGCCAAGATCTACCGCCGATGCTGCTCCATCGGCCCTTGCATCGTGAGCGCCGGGTCCGTTGCCGATCCCCACAACCTGGCCGTAAGCTGCGAAATATTCCGCGACGGCGACCTGGTATTTTCGGGGGAAACTTCCACCTCCCGGATGGTCAGAACCTGCGAAGAACTGGCCGGATTCCTCACCCGGCACAACACGGTCCCGGACGGAACCGTGGTCCTGACGGGAACCGGAATCGTTCCGCATCAGGAATTCTCCCTTCAGCCGGGAGACCGGGTCAGAATCGAAATCGAAGACATCGGAATCCTGGAAAATCCCGTCGTCCAGGTCTGAGGCGAGGGAACAGTGTTCTTTGACTGGCTGAATGATGGCGTTGGACCGCCGCCGTCGTGATAGCGCGGCCGAATTCCGATCAGGGACGGGGCAGCACGAAGCCTCCGTCGATCCGGAGGATCGAACCGGTCACGTAGCTGGCGTCATCACTGACCAGGTAGGCGACCCCCTTGCCGATTTCTTCGATGGTCCCGAGGCGGCCCATGGGCAGCTTCAACCCCGCTTCCCTGATCTGTTCTTCGGTGGCGTACTTGCGTTCTCCGGGCGTGTCGATCCACCCCGGTTCCACGACATTGACCCTGATCTCGTCCTTCACCAGCTCCATGGCCAGGGTCCGGCCCATGTGATTGATACCGGCCTTGGCGATGTTGTAGGGAATGGAATTCACGATGGGGAGATAAGCGTGGACCGAACTGATGATGACGATGTTTCCGCCCTGGCCCTGCGACAACATCTGGCGGGCTGCAAACTGACAGCAATGGATCACACCCCAAAGGCAGACATCCAGAGTCAACTGCATGTCCGCGACGCTCAGATCCACGAATGGTTTGCGCCTGCTGACCGCAGCGTTGGCCACCAGGATGTCGAGCCGTCCCAGTTGCTCCACCGTGGCGGAGACCAGTTCCCGATCCTGTTGGCGGTCCGACACGTCCGCCTGCAGCACGATGGCCCGCCGGCCCAGGGATCGCACCTCGGCCGCGACCTCTTCCGCCTCGTCTCCGTGGCTCCGGTAGTTGACGGCAATGTCCGCCCCCCGGCGGGCCATCTCCAGAGCGCAACCCCGTCCGATCCCCCGATTGGCGCCCGTGACCAGGGCGACTTTGCCTGACAAGCTCATTCGTGCTCCTCTTGTTTCCCGCTCCCGCCCCGGATCCGGTTTCCGCAGTCTCACCGGCACGGAACCCGTTCAATAGCGTGTCAAGGTACGAAACCCCCCGAAACAATGTCAAATCGAAGCGGACGGAGATCCGACTGAGGCAACCTCGCGGAGAGAGGCAGCCGGAAAAAATTCCGAAGAGTTGGGATTTGTATCTGGATCCGGGACTCAGGCGGAAATCAACCCAGCCGTGCAGTAAAAGACCTTCCGGCCAGTCCGTTCCCGGGCCGGCCGGTCTGCAGCTTCGGTGGGACCAATTGACCCGTTTCGATCAGGACGCCCGGCTATCCCGCGCTGGCTTCCGTGGCCGTCTCTTCCGGGAACTCCCGGTAGTCGACTCTCATCCGCTTGATGGTCATCTTGGCGGTCGGATAGTTGTTCAACTTCCGGTCGTTCTTGACGATGGGAGAGTCTCCGATGGCGTCGGCCACCTCCATCCCTTCGATCACTTCGCCGAAGATGTTGTACTTGCCGTCCCACTCACTCTTGCGGCGAAGGACGATGAAGAACTGACAACTCGACGAGTCGGGTTGAGTGTCCTTCCGCATCATGCCCACGGCCCCGCGCCCCACGTCGTAATCTTCTTGGAACTCCGCGTTGATCCACTCGGCGGCGTTGCCCTTGCCATCGTTGTAGGGATCGTTGTCCTTGGAGAACGGATCTCCTCCCTGGATGAAGCCCCGGCTCACGTAGTGAAAGGTGGAACGGTTGTAGAATCCCGCCATCGCCATGATCTTGAACCGTTCCGCGGTATTGGGCGCAAGATCGGGACGCAATCGGATGACGATGTCCCCCTTGATGGTCTGGATCGTCACCACCGGGTCCCCTGCCGGAGGTGGCGGCTCGGGCTTTTCTTCCGGGGCCTTGGCGACATCTCCTCCGGCCGGCCCGGAGCAAGCCGGAATCGAGAGAATGACCAAAGACATCAAGATGATCTTAAAACCGCGCATCGTGTCCCTCCTGGTGGGAAATATGTGTCATTTTTAGCACAGTCCATACGGAAAGACCAGAATCGGCCTGAATTCGGAGCCGGGTGACGACCCGCTCCGGCATTTCACCTCCTCGTCATCTCCTCGAAGACCTCTTCCGCCGTCTCCAACACCGTTTCCACGTCGTCCCCGGTGAGGGCGGCCGAGACGAACCAAAGCCCCCTTCCGATGATCCGAACCCCTCTTCGGAGCAGGCCGTAAGCAAACTCATCCATCAGTCCGGCGTCGTAGCCGGCGCACTGGCGGTAGTTTCGGATCGATTCCCGGGTCGAAAACCCGGTGTGAAACACGGGCCCGAGTCCTTGGACCAGCAAGGGAAGGCCTTGAGCGCGGGCCCGGGCCTGAAGGCCCTCCATCAGACGCCGTCCGAGCCGGGTGATTCTCGGGTACAACTCGCTTCGCTCATGGGTCAGAATCTCGACCGAAGCCAGAGAAGCCGCCAGAACGGGGATATTCGCGTTCATGGTCCCGGCGTGGATCACCCGGCCGTCCGCCAGGCACTCCATGAAGGATCGTCTTCCGGCGACCAGGCTGAGGGGAAAGCCGCTGGCCATCGCCTTGCCGTAGATCGACAAGTCGGCCTGGACTCCCAGCAGTTCCTGTGCCCCTCCCAGGGCAACACGGAAACCGGTGATGACCTCGTCGAAGATGAGCACCACACCGTGCCGGGTGCAGAATTCCCGAAGTCCCTCCAAAAAACCGGGCTCCGGGAGGATGCAACTGTTGTTGCACATGATGGGTTCGGTGACGACAGCGGCGATCTCGGGATCCCGCTCCAAGGTCTCCCGGACCACCTGCAGATCGTTCCAGGGAAGGACGACGACCTGGTCCAGAACCGAGGCGGGTTGCCCTCCGGTGAGAAGAGAGGTCCGGTATCCCGAACCGTCCTCCGCCGGCTTGACGTCCAGGAAGATGTCGTCGAACCATCCGTGGTAGTGGCCCTCGAACTTGAGGATCTTTCGCTTTCCGGTCAGGGCCCGGGCCATGCGAAAGGCCGCATGGGCCGCGTCGGACCCGCTGTTGGAGAACCGCACCAGGTCGGCGCCGGGCAGAACCCTAGTCAAGAGCCGCGCCAGTTCGATCTCAAGCTCGCTCTGGGCCGCGAATAGCTGGCCCCTGGACTGCTCGACCCGGACCCGCTCCAGGACTTCCGGGTGGGAATGTCCCAGCAGCATGGGTCCCTGGCTCAGGGTGAAGTCGATGTACTCGTTGCCGTCCACGTCCCGGACCCGGGCTCCCCGCCCTTCGGAGAAGAACATGGGATGGGGACGTCCCAGGGTACGAAAATGGCTGCTGACGCCCCCGGCCAGAACCTTGCAGGCCTCCTGGTACAGCTCTTGGGATCGACGGAATCGATAGGGTTTCAATGCTTTTCTCCGCTTGCCGGTTATCGGTCCGCCGCCGGATCACCGGCGATCTGGAGATGGACCGCTGCCGCCGCGTGCTCCAGGGGATTGGATGAGTTCGTCTCGACTCGAGCCACGACATAGATGGGCTGGGCCAGGGGTTTCACCCAGGGTTCGGCGTAGAGAGTGAACACACGGCTACTCTCCTCCTTCGTCACCAAAATGCCGTTGAGCCCCACGTTCATCACCCGGACGCCGTAAGGGAGATTGCGTACGTTCACCGGGACCCGGCCCTGAAACTCGCCGAGACGGTCGATGTCAACGCGGATGCGCGCCTCCTTCCCCGGCTCCAGACGAACCTCCTGACGGTCGACGGCCACGGTGAGATCGGAGATCGTGTTGAGAGCAAGGAGGATTCCGGGATCGTTCTCCGGGGTGCGGATCAACTCCCGGCCGTTCACCTCGGCCCGGCCTGCGATCCTCACCCGCGTCGGAGCGAACTCGGAGATCGTGTTGAGAGCAAGGAGGATTCCGGGATCGTTCTCCGGGGTGCGGA